>CAUJKL010000901.1 GCA_963204995.1 Planctomycetota bacterium
GTCATCGGCAGGTCGAGTTAGACGTCACGGGCGGACTGATCCAACACTATCGCGATCGTGGCAACGTCAAGTTTTCGCTGTATTCGCCCCAGGAAGTGACACTTGATGCCGTCGACCAAGACGACAGCGTGCCTCCCGACGGTGAGCAGCGGCGCATCGTTCTCACGAGCCCTTACAGCGGACTTCATCGTTTGGAGTGGACCGATGGCAGTGACATGACGCGCGTCGTTCTGCCCGCGACTTTGCCGTTGACGATCCGCTCGACGTTGGAAGATCCGATGCGGCTGGGTGGGCGTTGGGACCTCTACTTCTATGTCCCGCGCGGCACCAAGCTAGTCGGCGGGTATAGCGACTCCACCAAGGGCAAGATGCTTGATGGCGACAACGAAGTTGTGTTCGACTTCAGTACGATGAAGGCGGCTGGCTACTTCAGCGTGGCCGTACCTGAAGGTCAAGACGAAACACTTTGGAAGTTCTCGGATTCGCGAGGCAGTCGGATGTTGATGACGGTGCCGCCTTACCTGGCGACAAGTGTCGAGACGTTGTTGTTACCGCGCGAGGTTGTCGAGCTGGACAAGAACTAGGTGCTACGTCGAGTTTGGAAAAGGTAGGCCGGACCAAGCGAAGCGTCGTTCCGGCAAAACGCGGTGTATCACTCACCCCATGCCGGAACATCGTCGCTTCGCTCCTTGGTCCAGCCTACGGTTTTGAATCGATTGGACAAGGAAACGTCCTGATTCATCCGTTGGTGCGAGATTCTCAAGTAGGCAAAGAAGTCTCGTAACTCCTGATCGCTCATTCCCTGACGCGAAGTCGAGCATTGACGGCTATTCTTGCGGCGGATGTCAGCCGGCTTGTGCCCAGTATCGGCGCACGGTAACGGCGATGATGTTATTCAATTGCAAGGCGAGGACGGTCGCTCGACCGCAAGGCGTTTTCCCCAGGATGCGGGTGCCGTCTTCGCTCCAAGAGAAATGTTCATTCCAATCTTGATGGCGTGGATTGAACAAGAGCTCGCGCCCGCCCGATTCGTGATCGACCGCGTGAGTTTGGTCGGATTTGAAATTATTGCACAGGCGACAAGCGATCCAAAGATTGACTTCGTCGCTCGTGCCACCTTGGCTGCGTGGCAGAAGGTGCTCGATTTCAAGAGTTCCGAAAACCAGATGCTGAGGACTCAAACAGTAACCGCATCGATTTTCGGCTTCATCACGAACGTGCCGTCGGAGTTCCTCGGAGATATAGGGGCTCACGACGCAAACGGCTCCCGTAGTCCGCGCCGAACGGCTTCGCGCGTCGCCATCGCTTTGCGCAACAGCCCTTCCTGATAAACAAACATCAGCCGACGCAGGCCGGTGGCATCTGTTTCCGTGAGCTGCGACTCACGTTGTTTTTCGAGCAACTCAGACAGTCTTTCATCGTCCGCATCATCCATTTGCGATTTGCAACCCGATCGTACTTCGTCGTCCGTCCACGATTCGACGGGCTTTGGCGCGTCGCCCAATGGCGACAGCGACAACTCGATTGCTTCCGTTAAGAACTCGTCGACGGGCCGTCCCGAATGCTGAGCCCAAAGTTGGGCACGCTCGAAGAGTGTATCGGTTAATGTGAGGGTGACTTCTGCGCTCATGTTTGGTCCCAATCTAGGGATTTGGACTTGTTTAGGAAATTCTACTTGCTGTTCAAGCAGCTTTCCAGCGCGCCGTTGAAAGCCGCACGGGCGGCGATGATTGGGCGAGCGTGTTATAAAGTGGCGGCGCATCCAAGCCCAGTGCCGAACCGACGGGCCGGGAGCGCGGGTGGGTGGCAGGACGGATCACCGCAATCACTGGCTAATAGGTTGCGAGATTCTCAAGTAGGCAAAGAAGTCTCGTAACTCCTGATCGTTCATTCCCTGCAGCAAACCATCCGGCATGAGGCTGCGCCCGACCGGTGCGATGGAGTCCACGTCCTCGCGCTGGATACGGATATCCTCACCCGCCTTCCCGCGCAAGGTCACAATCTGCGTATCCTGGTCGGTGACGAAGCCCGAGAGAATGCGACCGTCCATGGTGAGCACTGTGACATACTCGAATCCCTCGCGAATCTCCGCACTGGGAGTGATCACGCTGGTCAGCAGCGTTTCGAGATTACCGCGCTGATAGGGCGTCAGATCCGGACCGATCTTGCCGCCCTTGTGAAACAACTTGTGGCACGCGGCGCATTGTTTGGTGAAGATCGCCTCGCCTGCATAAGGATTCCCCGTCCCCTCGGCCAAGACGTCGCGAAGTTGCTGGATCTGTTGCTTGGAATCGGCCGGATTGGGGCTGTCGCCCGCGCCAAATGTATGCTTGGCGAGGACGGCAATGGCGGCGTCGGGATGCCTTCTGAGTTGGTCGGCGACGTCGCTCGGAATCGCACCCGCCGCGATCGCACCGCTTGAAATCCCACCAGCCAATTGGCGCGTCCATTCGATTCGGCTGAGCATCAAGTCGAAGAATGCGGGCCGAACCTCATCCGAAAACTTGGAGAACTCGCCCAACAACCGCGCGCCAATAGCGGGATCGGCGAAGGCGGAGACGGCAGTCAAGGCGGCTCGTTGAAGTTCGGCATCCGCGGCCGTTCCAGAAACTTCCAGCAACGGCTCAAGGCTTTCGGCGGCTTTGACTTCACCCAACGTGCGCGCGATCGCGACCCGTTCGTTCGCAGCGGCGTCACCTTTCTTGAGCAGCGCGATCGCTTCACTCGTGGCGGCAACATCGCCAAGCCGGACACGCAACTCTAACGACGAGCGCCCGCTGTCCACTAGCGCTCGTGCGAGGTTTTCGGGAAGTCCGACCATCCGCCGCCCGGCATAAGCTTGCTCAAAGCCCTTTAGCAACTCATCGACTTGCTCCTGTTCGCCAGCGAGTTCCAACAATCTCGCACATTGTTGCAAGTCGTGATTCTTTCCCTTGAGCGCCAAGCCGCGCATCATCCTGGCGAGAATGTGCTTGACGACCATTGGCTCGCCGCGAAACCCATAGTCTTCAAACAACGCCATGACGGCGTCGCGATTGCTATCGAGATTGATTTCGAGCACCCACCAGCACAGCAGCGGCACGTACAGGTCATTGATGTCTTCGCGATGTTTCAGTACGGCAGTTACTAGCGCGAGCGCCTGATCCACGGGCAGCCGTCGCGCCGACCCGGCAATTTGCGAGCGAACCTCGGCGTTGTCTTCGCGAACTGTCAGCGCGAGGATGGCTTGAAACAAATCTTCGGGAACTTGCGTCGGTCCGTCCTTGAGTTCGCCAAGGCTATCGGCGAGTCCGATCGTGGTGCGTTTGTGGGCAAAGCCTATATCGTCACAAATGAAACGGACGGCCCAATAGCGGACCATTGGATACTCGTGTTGCAAGGCAACCAATGCCGTCTCGCGATCCAGCCCAAAGCCCTGATACAAGGCCCACAGCGCGTTCAGCGATTCCAAATCCTTGCCGCTCAAAAAGGGGTCAGGTCCCGTTGCCGGGACGGCCCGAAGGGTGCTTCGCACAACGGTACCTGACCCCTTTTTGAGCCCAACGAGGCTCCGCAGTTTGGCCGCCGAGCTGGGATCCTTTCGCTCGCCCAACAATCGAACGGCCGTGTGCCGGTGCCAGCGATTGGGATGGCTTAGCAGGGCGATCAACTGGTCCGTCGTTTTGTCGTGCAGGTTGAGATCCTGTTCCAGTGGCTCTTGCTTACCGCGCAAGCGAAAGATGCGTCCGGTCGTGGGATCGATCTGGCTTTGATAGTGCTGGCCGTGTGCGATGTAGTGTTCGTAGAAATCGGCGACCAGGACCGATCCATCCGGAGCGTTGCCGATGTAAACGGGGCGAAAAGCGAAGTCATCCGAGGTCAGCACTTTATCCAGATCGCTGGTTTTGAACGTCGCGCCGACGGGATCGCGTTTGCTGGCGATCACGAAATTGTGCAAGGGCTCGACGCTGAAGAACGAGTTATGGTATTTCTGCGGCATCGCGGTCGATTCCACCAGCGTGGCGAAATGCGTAAAGCGTGGAATATCCTGTTCGCTCGCCATGTGCGGCAGTTCGCCAAAGGCAAAGGGATTGCGTACCGGTCCGAACTTGTTCGGGGTCGTGCCTTGCATCAAGTGCAAGCCGCCTTGCATGTAGTGCCAACCGCGAGTCTGTCCACCGTTATTGCCAGTAAACAGCCGTCCGCCGGAATCGAGTTCCAAACCAAAATTATTGCCACCGCCTTCGGAGAAGATTTCGAAACGATGAGTCTCGGGGTGATAACGCCACACCATGCAACCTTGAAAGTAGACGCCTGGAGCGTTCGGTGGGTCGATTCCGGGACGCGTCACGTGGCAACTTGTCGTGCTGCCTTGCGCGCCATACAGCCAGCCATCCATTCCCCACACCAGACCGTTCGCCACCGAGTGTGTGTCTTCCATGCCGAAGCCTTGCAGGTGGACGACGGGCGGTCCATCGGGGACGTCATCAAAATTCTGATCGGGATAGAACAACAGATAAGGCGTATGCATCACCCACACGCCGCCGCGACCGCGAATTGCGGCGTTGGCCATGTTCAGTCCGTCCTGAAAGACCTTATGCTTGTCGTACTTGCCGTCGCCGTCGGTGTCTTCGTGAATAGAAATGATATCGCGACCACGATCGTGATTGGGCGGTGCCGGTGGTGTACGGTCGTAATGCGAGCGGTAGTAATGGTCGCGGCTGATCATCTTCAGCCCGGCCGGATACGGATACTGCCGGTACTGCGCCACCCACAAACGGCCGCGCGAGTCGAAGCTGAAATGCGTCGGCTGGGCGACCAAAGGTTCGGCCAACATCAGCTCGACGATCAGATCATCCGCCGCCTTCATCTTGGCGAACGATTCTTCCGGCGGCAGCTTCTCGCCATGAACGAGTTTGTCCGCCTCGCCGAGTACGCGATTTGATTCATGAAATTCGTCGAACGCGGAAGTCGCCGGCTTGTCTTTCAACGCACTGCCCAGCAGCGATGCGTCGTCCCCGCGTCGAAACTCCCAGTTCCCCTCCAACACGCATTCCCAAAAGTAATTCATCACGAACGGGGCTTCGGTGAGAAAGCCGCTGGCACCACTTGGGTTGTAGACTTTGACCGCCACTTCGTTCCATTGGTCAGGCACGAGCGCGCCGGAGGGGATCTTGTGCCGGTGATTTCCCTCGCGACCGTCTTTGAAATCGGGCGGAAACTGACCGCCGCTGCCGATCTTCTTGCCGTTGATATAGACCTCGTGCGCACCGGCCAACCCGCGAATATTCAAGATGACCGACTCGCCAAACAGGTCGCGCTCGTGTTTGATAAAGAACGTGGCATGCGGTTTGAACCAGGTTCGATACCAGGCGTTGCCCGAGTAGCTTTGTTCGCTCGGAACGGACACCGTTTCCCATTCGGCACAAGTTGCATCCGTACCAGAAGCAAACAAGATGCCAGCGAGGGACGCGGCGACAAATGCGATTGTGTATTTAGTCATGCGAGATAGTTCCCTAAGGAGCGACATTGTTTGAAAACATATCGTAGGGGATTGAATGAACAGGAGTTCGCAGAGAAAAGTGAGTAATGAAATCTCCGTTTCCTCTGTGGCCTCCTGTTCAAACTCCCGGCGTTATTGCTTGAGTGTGGCCTGCTGCATGACACTGTCCAAGGTGACGGGACTGCCGCCCTGGCGTTTGCTTTCGTCAGCCGCTTCCATGAAGGCAAAAATCTCCAGCGTCTGTTCCGCCGTGACAGGAGGTTTGCCAGTTTTGAAGAAGCGCACGATCTCCACAATCAGCGGCTCGTAGCCGTCGAACCCTCCGCCCGGCACGATCCCCTTGGTGCCGAACACCGTCGAGCCATAGCCACGTTGGCCGTTACGGATACCGCGAAACGTGCCGATCCGACCGTCTTGCCAAACACCCACGGCCATGTCAGTGCCCTCGGTATGCACGCGGGTGACCGACACACAGCCGGAGCCCATGATCGTAAACAGAGGCTCGACCCCGTGGATGCCGTACCAGAAGAAGTCAGGATGATGCGGCTCCAAAGAACAGGGAGCGTACTGGTCGCAACCGACCAACTCGCCCAACCGCGGATCCTGCCGAATATTCAAAGTTTGTTTCGCGAATCGTAACGACGAACTGGAAAAACAAGGCACCTTGTGTTCGTCAGCCAGTCGAAATATTTCGATCGCGTCGGCGAGTGAACCGGCGATCGGTTTGTCGACGAACACGGGCTTACCGGCCGCAAAGACAGGTCGCACTTGCTCCAAGTGCTTTCGCCCATCGATACTCAAGATCATAACCACATCGACCTTTTTCAACAGTTCGTCGATCGAGTCGACAATCTCCACGCCCAACGCGGCCACCGGTTCGACCTGCGCCTTGAGCAGTTCCATGCTCTGCGGGATATCGGGGCTGCCGCCGGGAAAACCGGCCACCACGGTCATGTCGGCCAGTTCGCCTGTCGCCTGCGGATCGTTGATGATCTTCGTCCAAGCCAACGCATGTGCATCCATGCCGATGATGCCGGCTTTCAAGGGCAACGACGGCTGATCTGCCCAACCATTCGCTACAAATATCGAGAGGAAACATCCTGTTAGCAGAACGAAGTGCCTTGATAAGGTGCATATGGAGCGAGCGAAGGACGAGGCGACAAACGTAATTGTAGATCTGTTCATAAGAGATAGTTCCCTATGGAGCGGCATTGGTTGATAACATGTCGTTGGGGATTGAATGAACAGGAGAAGGCAGAGAGAACGGAGGAACGAACTCTCCGTTTCCTCGGTGTCCTCCTGTTCAAAACCAAGAACGTTCAAACTCCCGGTGTCATTGTGTCTATTGATATACAGTCGCCCGCGGATCGCCGCCTGATTTGAGGTACGCGATCAGATCTAATATCTCCTCCGCGGTCAGCACATTCGCCAAACCTGACGGCATGGGCGAGAGGTTCGCCGGCGAAGTCTGTTCGATTTGTTCGCGAAGCACTTCAACCGTCTCGGCTCGTAGCGGGTCGATTTGCAGTGTGATCGATTTGGCTCCCACGCCAACCGGTGTGCCGGTGACAACTTTTCCATTATTCAGCAAGTAGCTGTTGAGCCGGTACTTTTCGTCAATCACCTTGGACGGCAGCAGGATCGATTCGAGCAGCGCACGTTCGTCGAATCGGCGACCGACGTGCGTCAGGTCCGGACCCGTGAAAGCTCCTTGTTCGCCGAGTCGGTGACACTTGATGCAAGCTGCCTTGGCCAACGCCGCCCGACCTCGCTCCCACGAGCGGTGGTGAAGCGTCTGCGGAATTTCACCTTCCAGCTCTTCCCAGCTCCACGTCTTCACAAAGGGCGCTTGCTGAAACTCTTGGGCGACAGCCTCAGTGGACGCCAGTTTCTCTAAGCGGGTTTTCAACGACTCCTTCTCGGCGTCGGTCAGCGTGGCGATGGCATCTTCACGAATATGGGCCAGTGCATCCGCGAGCAACCTGCCACCCTGGTAATTGCGGGCGGCGAGCAGTGCGTCGAAAAACACTGCACGCGACTCAGGCGTCCAGCCTTCGTCGATGCGAGCCACGCGTTGAGCATAAAAGATCGCGTCTTCCTGGCTGATGGCGTTGCCGATCAAATCGACCGTACGCGGGATCACCTCCGGTGCCCGCAAGTAGATCAGCAATTGACACAATTCACGATTGGCGTAGTTGCTCGGATGCGGATAGAGCGGGTCAAGTCGCGCCAACACTTGCGTCCGATCAGCCGCTGCAGGCGAGCCCTGACGGAGGAAGCTCAACTCGCATAAACGCAACGCGTCCAGTAACTGCTCGCGTGTCAACTGCTCGAGTGGTAGTCGATCAAACGCGGTCAATAAAGCCGATTGATCCTCGGCACGCCCGAGCCTCGCCAGCGCCAGTAAGGCTGCAATTGAAGCTGTGGGGCGAGTTTCATTCAAGGCACGATCACGCCATAAGTTCGGATCCTGCCGCTCGATCGCCAATCGCGCGGCGAACCGCAGCCAGCGATCCTCGCTGTTCAGGTGCGGCCAGGCGAGATCGATGGCACTAGCATCGCGCCGACGGTGGAATTCTTCCAATCGCCGTCGCAACTGACGCGCTGCATTCGCCTCCTGGATTTGCCCGACTTCTTCTTCGTTCAGTGCAGTGGCTGCGACTTCGGGACCATCGTACGTCACACGATACAAACCGGACTGCGAGCCGCGTCCGCCGGTGATGAAGTACATCGCCCCATCCGGCCCGAACGTCAAGTCACAAACATTCAGCGCTCCGCCTTCGAGAAACACTTTGTAATCGCAGGCATAGCTGGCACCGCGTGGCGACATCTCGACATAGAGAATGCGGCCGTTTTGCCATTCTCCCATGAACAGCGACTCGCGATAAAGCGGCGGAAAGTTCGACTGCGTGCCAAACTCCAACCCCGTCGGCGAACCCAGACCGGTGTCGAGCGTGGTCGGCAGGCTGTCCGCAAAGTAAACCGGCCATTTCCCCGTCCCCCAGCGCCAGCCGTATTCTCCGCCAGAAACGACATGGTTGACTCGCGTTGGTCGATACCACGGCAGGCCGACGTCCCATTCCATATCGGCGTCGTAAGTAAACATCTCGCCGTCGCCGTTGAAGGCCACGTCCACCTGGTTGCGGAAGCCACCGGCGATGACCTCCCAGTGTTTGCCTTCCGGATCGGTTCGCAGAATGTGCCCGACACGTACTTCATCGACCGCATCGCGTGGTTCGGGCAACAGTTGGTCGTTTTGTGGATTTCGATACGGCGAGTCGGCTGCCACACCTTCTGGGAAGGCAACGTCGTTGCCGTTGACAATGTACAGCATGTCGTCCGGTCCCAGCACGACTTGATTGGTGCCGTGACCGTAACGGCTCTGGTAGTCCATGAACTTGAGTTGCTGCACGTCGTCGAAGCGGTCATCGCCGTCGGTATCGCGGAGGCGGTAGAAGCCTTTGGAATTCGTGGCGCAGACGTAGATACTGTTGTGCGCGTAGAGCACTCCGCGACAATGTTGAAGCGTATTCTCCAGCACTTCAAATCGCTCGACGCCACTATGATCCGCGTTCAACGATAGCCGCACGACACCACGCTTGTCGCGGCCGAGGATCACTCGACCTCGATCATCGAACGTCATACTGATCCACGAATCTTCGCCCCGGCTTGCCGATCGCAACAACTGAGCGTGAAAGCCCGCAGGCAAGGTGATCGATGCCACGGGAGTCGCTTGCCCGCCACCAGGTAGATCGTCATCGACCTCGGCCTGCAAGTCATAACAGTACAGACTCAGCGTGAGCAGAAGCAAACTCGCTATTTGACCATGGAACGTGGGATAGGCATCTTGCCTGTCCGGCACTCTTGGATCGCAACTCTTGACAGGCAGGATGCCTATCCCACGGTGTGTTGAGACAAAACTTCGTGGTTTCAAACCGATTCTCCTAGCCGAAAAACTGTTCCGCGGCCCAGCTCAAAAGGTAATGACGGTTCCCGATTGTGCCGACTCGGTCGCCGCCGCCATCCACGCTACCGCCGCTCGCGACTCCGCCGGTGTAATTCGCTGTGGAGCCTGGCCCGCACGCACGCAGTTGGCGAAGTAGCGCAGTTCTTCTTGCAGCACGCCGGTGTACCTGCCGAACGGCCGCGGCCAGTACATCGTGTCGGGCATCTTGACGCCCGCCGCGTCGTGAATTGCCAAACCGGCCTCGCCACAGTTGATATACAAAGCACCTTCCGTGCCGATGACTTCCAACCGCGCGTCGATGGCATACGGAGTGCTCTCGGGCAGGTGCCACACCGATTCGACCACCGCCACGGCACCATCGTCGAGGCGGGCGATCGACCAACCGGCGTCAGGGTATTTGTTTTGACCAGGGTGAACCTCCTGGGCATAGACGGTCGACACCTTGGCCTGACTGAACCAGAGCATCAGGTCAGCGTCGTGGATGCCGTCACCCATCAGAGCCGAGATGTCGTCCAGCACCAGGCGACCGATGGCTTTGGAGAGATTTCGTCGGGCGTGCATCGAAATAATCTTACCGATCCGTCCCTGTTCGATCGCTTCCTTGGCCAACGCCACGCGCGGATCGAACCGGCAGATGTGGCCTACCATGAACAAGCCGCTGGCCTCGGCGGCGGCTTGGATGATCTCGTCGCAGTCGGCAGCGCTCGGCGCCATGGGCTTCTCTAACAGCACGTGCTTGCCGCTGCGCAGAGCCTGGATCGCGATCTCGCGATGGTCGTAGACGTGCGTCGTGATGCTGACGACGTCGACCTCGGGATCGGCCAGCAGCTCGCGATAGTCGGTATAGCGCCGCTCGATGCCGAGCCGATCCGCGACTTCGCCGAGCCGATTGGGGCGGCGAGTACACAGGGCGGCGAGTTCGATGTCTGGCATCTCAGCCAGGTTGTCGGCATGCACCTCGCCGAACCAGCCCAGCCCAATGACTCCCCAGCGGACGCTCTTCGATTTATTCATGGGATGACCTTTGCCACTTTCTTACATCAACTTGATTGTTTCATCGCTTGGGCATGGGAGGCGGGATGCAGGCGTCGAACGGCGCTCGGCATGTTGGCCACGCCGTTAAACGAACTGTCATTGAGGCGGGAAGTCATTTCTGACCAAAAACTCTAGGGTGTGAACGTTTGATTCTGTCTGCTGGTCGAGCCGAAGTCAATCATGGCTGCCGACTGAGCGACAAGCGAGTCGTGTTGACCTTATGGACAACGAGGCAAAAGGAGGGTAACACATACGGTGCATCCAGAAACGTGAGGAACATCATGGCAAAGACATTTCACCATATCGGCCTTCCCACCCACGATCCGCAGCCGAACGAAACCTACGTCGCCGACACCAAGGTCTGGGTGACCGATCCGGCGGATCATCCTTACCGCGTCGAGTTTCTTCGCTTCGAAGACGACTCGCCCGTGACGGGGCCGCTGCGCGACATGCCTCACGTGGCCTATCGAGTTGATGACATGCTCACAGCGATCGAAGGCAAGGAGATTATTCTCGAGCCCTTTACGCCGATGCCCGGCCTGAGCGTCGCCTTCGTCAAGGAGGACGGGGCCGTGGTCGAATTCATGAAGTTCGAAGGTGGTGCCACGGAGTTCGCACATCTAAGGTGAGCGATGACGCGCGGTCAGCGCAGCCAGCGAATCACGCCGAAGGACGTCGGTACGTGAAAATCCGGTGACGCAACCTCGGGATCGACCCAACTCATCCAGTCTTCGATGACCGGTCCTCCGGTCGTGTTGTGGCTGAACTCGGCTCGATACAAGCCGGCCCGCAAGTAGTATCCTGCTTCGTCCTGATGCAAGCAGCCCAGCGTTCTGAACGTGGATGTCGGGATCAGTCCTTCTACGATGTAGCCGAAGTCTTGCAGCGAAGTTTCCGCGACCAACCCGTCACACGACCAGGCCCAGTTCATCTGCCGGTGATACGTCGCCTGATAGTCCAGCACCTCGCCGCGCGGATCGATCTCAATCCCGTAATAAGGATTCAAGTCTGGCCCTGTACTGAAGAAGATCTCCACGCGGTCCGAGCCGACCACCTTTTCCATCGCGTCCGCTCCCGCACCCAACACGACATCCGCGTCAGTCACATCAAAACGGAAATACAGATGCTGCTCATCCCACAAGGCGCGGAACTCGGTCGCCGGAGCCGTACGCTTGGTCCACGGAAATGTGAAGTCGGTCAAGACATGAGCCGACTGCCAATTTGGATCGCCACCGCGACCATCGATCGCAATCGACCGCCCTGGTGCGAGGCGTTTTGCTGCGTAGACTTTCGACTTTCGCGGAGGTGATGGCATGACCGTGTTTACCAAGGGGGGCAGTTTACCAGGGGGGCAGCGCCAGCGTGCCGCCATCCAGAGTGAGAATCGTTCCGTTGATATAGCTGGCTTCGTCGCTGAGCAGGAAGGCGGCTGCCTTGGCAATGTCATCAGGTTCGCCCAGTCGCCGCACTGGAATCTTCTCGGCGACCTCCGCATAAAGCTCCTCGACCGGTTTGTCCCAGCCCTGGCAAGAAGCTGCCAGCATCGGAGTTTTAATGGTGCCTGGGCTGACGCCAACAACGCGAACAATGCCCGCGTAGTCCACAGCCAGGCAACGGACGAGCGACTCTAACGCTGCCTTCGAAGCACAGTAGACTGCGTGTTGCGGAAAACCGACGTGCGCCGCCACGGAGGTCGTTATCAAAAAGGTGCCACCACCCGATTCTCGCAGCGCGGGGATGCCATATTTTGCTGTCAGCAGCGCCCCTTTGACATTGACGCCCATGACCTTGTTCCAGATCGCCTCGTCGAACTGCTCGGCGGTCCCTTTGCCCCAAGCACCGGCGTTGCAATGAATGGCATCCACGCGACCGAACGCGGCTTGCGCGCCTTCGATGAGTGCTTGGACCTGATCCGCTTGGGTAACATCGCAAGGGATGAACCTGGCCCGCCCGGTCGCCGACAGTTCGGCTTCCAACGCCTCGCCCTCAGCTTGCTGAATTGAAGCCATTATGACTTTGGCCCCACGCGCAACAAACTCGCGCGTACAAGCTTCTCCAATCCCAGAGGTGCCTCCGGTGATGATGATCGTCTTTCCTTCGATGGTCATGATGTTTCCGATTTCCGATTTCTGATTGTGATTAAGGGCATTCTGAATCGCGGCGAGCCGCGATGGCGCGGTCAGCCATACGGCGGAAGTCGTTCGCAGGAGCGTAACCGATCTCCTGCCGCGCACGCGAGATGTCGATGGAAAAGGAATGGTATTGCGGGTTGGGGATATCGATCGTGGGTACGCCGAGCTTCGCAGAAATGTAGTCTGCCGCCTGTCGGTACTGGAAGGGATCAGCCGCGGCGATGTTATAGTCTCGCCCGATGGCCTGCTCGTTCCCAAGCACTTGATCGAGAGCGTGCATCAGGTCGTCGATATGGACGATGTGACGGGTGAACGGATCGCCCGCTCCATCGACCAACACCGGGATGCGTTCCTGTCCGCTCCGGACCAACTCCAGCACTTCGCCGCTCACTTCACCGAACCCGTGGCCGGGCTCGGCCGGGTTCACGTTCTTGAGAATCGAAAAATGATTCAGCAGGTCGTCGCCCTCGAACACCCACGACGAGCGGAGGATGGTCGCGCGGAGGCCGTACTGGATCTGATATTGTCTGGTCATGGTCTCTTCCATGACTTTCGAGAAGGCGTAATACCCGGGATAGGCCGCGAGCGGAGTCTCTTCATTGATCGGTCTAGGATGCGGGTAGAACCAGATTCCCTGAGCGGCATCTCCGCTCAATAGAATGAACTGACGGACGCCACCGGCAATGCGGCAGGCTTCCAGAATATTGAACGTGCCGCGGAGACTGACGTCGAAGAACGTATCAGCGTCCTCCTTTGTCGTCGCCAGTTGAATGACGATCTCCGAGCCTCGCACCACTTCCGCACAGTCGCTCGCCTGGACAACGCTGCCTTTGACGCAGGTAACGTGATCTCCTGGCACCGGGCTTTGATGAACGAGAGCGCGCACTTGATGCCCGCGGTTCCCGAGCAACTCAACGGCTTGCCGACCGATCTTCCCCGCGGCCCCAAACATTGCGATTGTTGTCATATTCCACTTCGTAAGGTTGTTGAACTCACCGCAGCCACTCTCGGTGCGGTTGGCGCGATTCGAGCCAGTTTGCATCCTCCGCATCACGGCTATGATAATACTTCATTCGCGAGTTGGTCGCACCGCCGATTTGCCTGACGCTCAGTTTTTTCAGAAACACTTGCGTATTCTGCTTCTTCTCTTAAACAAATAGAACTCGACGAGCGGCATCGCGCCTGCGACATTGAATCACGTGGACTAAACTTTCCCTCTCTGCAATTCGACGTTTTTGGTTTGAGCCCGACGATCAACATCCGATGGATGATCACGATGCGTCGATTATCGTTGAGCGTTGACTGCGGGGGCAACGGAGCTAAAGCATGAATTGCCGGCAACGCGGTTCTAACCCAGAAGCCATCCTGCGGCGTTTGCTGCAGATCGTCAATGTATCAACGTTGAACGAACGTGCGACAGATGACAATCCGTCGCCAAATTGATCGTCATCAGAAGCAAGCATGAGGTGAGACTAATATGGCAGACCCACTAACCCTTGACGAAGTCGATGCATTCATGCGGCGATTCAAGCTCCTACTCGTAGGGATGGCGGCCCTTTTCGGAGTCCCGTTGCTCATTTATGTATTCTATTTGGACCGACGTCTCGATTCGTTCGAAGATTCCTTGCGCTACCGACCGCCGGACGAGGTTGAAGAGTACCTCAGCAACACGAGCGCGAATTCTTTGCCTGCTCATCCGGTGCAAGGCCAAGTTGTCTACGTGCCCGCGTACTCGCATATCTACCACGATGACGGGGCTCCGTACTTGCTGACCATCACGCTGAGTGTCCGCAATACGAGTCTCGACCGCGAGATCACCGTCAAGTCGGTGCGGTACTTCGACACCAAAGGCCAGGAATTGAAATCGTATCTTGCCAAACCGCTGCGGTTGCCGGCCCTTGCCACCACGGAGTTTCTTGTCGAGCGTGACGATGCGTCCGGCGGCAGCGGAGCCAATTTCCTGGTCGAATGGGTCGCACAGGACGAAGTAACGGAGCCGATCATCGAAGCCGTAATGATCGATACGAAAGGCCAGCAGGGGATTTCGTTCGCACGAAGTGGCAGGCCGGTTCGCGAAATCATTCCGGAGAAAGATGTCCGTGACGAAAGCAAAGGCGTGTCGCCAGTCAGCGATGAAGATGATTCGCGATAGGTTAAGCCGGGGCTGTTAAAAAGTTGGGGGTTGGTGTCGCAAAAGGTGCAGCCGGACCCGGTCGTTTTAGTTCCGTTTCCGGGCCGAAGGCTCGGTGGTTTGCCTAGCCCGACCAAGAGGGCTCGACATTACCCACATCTTTCGCTCCTTGCCAGGTACTTGTCGTCGCGGGAAATCCGTCGCCACAGTCCGAAGGACTTTAACAACATAGCAACAGGGTCGCGCAGCGCACCCTGGGATTCATCGAACGAAAACACCGCGGAACCCTGAAAGGGTTCGACAAGGATGACGCGGTGAAACCCCTTCAGGGTTTAAAATCTCTTTGTGGAAGTAACCCAGGGTGCGCTGCGCGACCCTGGGCTATGTTGTTTAACGGCTTCGCCGTACAAGAAGACGTGACAATCCTATCGTTGGGTCGTGTAAATTTCTAGGTAATGACAAGAAGCGGGGCGGGTACTGCTCGTCGGTTACCTGCTGGCGGGCATGTTGCTCGGTAGCTCGGCATTTGCAACGCAGAGCGACGGGCGGTGAACAGCAACTCGGAGAAAGCCTCGCAATTCATCTGAATTCATCTGACTGCATGGCTGACAAACCAGGACGACCAAGAGACAATAGAGACGCAACGATATAGCCAACACATCGCGCGAAAACAGAACCGGCTGCCGTTGTGGTAACGCGATTCGGGGCCTCAATCACAAAACCTGCCACAGTAGCAACGATGGAACTGAAACATGCTTAAGATCACAATCGCTGCGATTCTCTGCTGTCTTGTCACGCAAGGCGGTCTGGCTTCTGCCGCTGATTCGTTTCTGGTGGAAGACGGTCGGCCTCGTGCCGAGATTGTCATCGCGGAGAAACCGACGCGGACGCAGCGGTTGGCGGCGGTCGAGTTGCAGACGTACCTCGCAAAGATTTCGGACGCGAACCTACCGATCGTCGATCACCCAGGAAGTTCGCCCGTCAAGATCTACGTCGGACAGAGTTCGCACACGGAAAAACTGGGGATTACAGCCGCCGGGCTGCACGATGGAGCGTACCGCATCGTGTCTGGCGATGACTGGATCGCGTTCATCGGCGACGATTCCGATTTCACTCCCATCGAGCCTTGGCCGCGCGGGTACGACGACATACGCAGCGGGAAGATGCAGGCGGCTTGGGACAGGATCACCGGCCGGCACTGGGGCTACATGCACAGTCAGTTGCACAAGCACTACTCCGGGCCCAACTCGCTGTTCGGCACACCGAACGAACGGAAGACGGACGACGAAGGCAACGTCCACGTCTGGACCTACGACGAGCGTGGATCGTTCAACGCCGTTGGCGATTTCCTGCGCGGCCTTGGCGTGCGCTGGTATATGCCGGGTGAAGTTGGTGAGATTGTCCCGCACATGACGTCGATTGCCTTGCCGAAAGTCGACAAAACCGTGCGGCCGGATTTCCCGATGCGGATTCTCAATTTCCGCACCGCTGTTTACGGGCACGATGTGATGATGTGGGGCTTTCGGCTGGGCGTGCGTCAACCCTATGGACGCCAAGCCGCACATGGACTGAGCGGGATGACCGACAACCCTGCGACACTCGAGGACCATCCGGACTGGTTCGCCTTGTACGGCGGCCAGCGTCACAACGACCCGAACATCGGAAACAATCAGCTGTGCTATTCCAACGAAGAACTGTTTCGCGAGTCGGTCGAGTTTGCACGCGTTCAGTTGGATCACTTCAAGATGGATGTGGTGTCCATCATGCCGCCGGATGGCTACACGGCCATTTGTCAGTGCGAGAAGTGCGAGGGGAAGGAATCGCCGGAACTGGGTCCACGCGGCCAGCTGTCGAATTACGTCTGGGACTTTGTCAACCGCGTCGCGAAGGAAGTAGGCAAGACGCATCCCAATAAGAAGATTTCCAATTGTGCCTACGGTATCTACACCGAACCGCCTTCGAATATCGAGAAGCTGGAGCCCAACGTACAGGTCATCATCGTGGGCGGCCGCCGCCCGTTGTCGGATGACCGCGACGACCTGCGCCGACTGCGCGCGGCGTGGCAGAGGAAGACGGACAACCCGCTCGAAATCTTCGAGAACTATCCGTTTACCGGACGCGGCTTTTATCTGCCGGCCTACTTCCCGCGTCTGCTGGGCGAGAGCATCAACGAAACCAAGGGCCAGTCGCGGGGCGAAGACATCTGGATCACGATGGACTTTTCCGAAGACGCCGTTGGGTACAACCACTTTCTGCTGTACTTCACGGCTCGCATGTACTGGGGCGGCAAGGAACAGGACGCCGGAGCGATGTTCGACGAGTACGTAGAAAAATTCTACGGCCCGGCGGCGCGCGAGATGGCTCAGTTCTTTGCTTATTGTGAAGAGCATTGGCGCGTGATGGAGAAAGACGAGGAGAAAGCCAGTCGTGCGCTCGAACTGTTCGCCGCTGCAAGGGAGGCTGTCTCGAAGGACTCAATCTACGGCCAACGGGTTCAACTGCTCGACAATTACCTTAACGGTCTGCGTAACAAGGCCAAGCAATTGGCCCAGAAACGCGGTCCCGTTCCCACGCTGCGACTGGTCAGCGGTGCGGAGCGACGTGGCACGATTGTGGTGGACGGCAAGCTGGACGATGGTCCCTGGGAAAAGATTCCCTCCGCATCCACAGGCCGGCTGCGCGAACTGGAGACGGGGCGGCTGCCGACATTTGGCACGCGGTTTATGGCCGAGTGGATTGGTAATGACCTCTATTTCGGCATCCACTGCGAAGACCGTGCGGGCGAGAAACTGAATCTCGCAACGACGCAGAACGGCGACCAGGCGATCTGGTTCGGCGATGTCGTGGAGATCGAACTCGCCACCGACTCGCACAGCTACTACCAACTCGCGATCAACCCAGCAGGTGCATTGGTGGAACTCGATCGCGGCGCACCGCGCGATAAGTGGTTCAACTGGTC
>CAUJKL010000902.1 GCA_963204995.1 Planctomycetota bacterium
CTTCGGTTACAGTCGGCGAAGGGGTTATAACGGATATCACCCCGGTTACGAGTGAGGCGAGTGATGCCTGGCTCGCCCCTGGATTTGTCGACCTTCAAGTGAACGGCTACGGCGGCCAAGAGTTCAACGATTTCGAGCTGACGACGGAGAAAGTCCTTCGCGTCAGTCGAGCCATGGATGCCGATGGCGTCACAAGCTATCTGCCGACGGCGACAACGCACAGCTTCGAAATGCTCTCGAACACGATGCGAATTCTCGCCGCGGCCTGTGAAGAGTCTTCGGAGATTGCCGATCGCGTACCCGGCTTTCATGTCGAAGGGCCTTACATTTCCAAGGAAGATGGTCCGCGCGGTGCCCATCCGCTGGAACATTGCCGGCCGCCGGATTGGGACGAATTTCAGCGGCTTCAAGAAGCAGCCGGTGGGAGAATTCGGATACTCACCCTGTCCCCCGAGTACGAGGGTGCGGCAAAGTTCATCGCGAAGGCCGTTGCCGCGGGCGTCGTGATTGCCATCGGACACACGGCCGCCGACAGCGACCAGATTCGCGCCGCAGTCGATGCGGGGGCGAGCATGAGTACGCATCTGGGCAACGGCGCACACGGACAAATCCGGCGGCATCCGAATTACATCTGGGACCAACTCGCCGACGATCGTCTTGTCGCCAGCTTGATCGTCGACGGGCATCACCTTCCGCCTGCCGTGGTCAAGTCGTTTGTCCGTGGCAAGACACCTGAGCGATGTGTCTTGGTCAGCGATCTAGTGGGCATGGCTGGCATGCCTCCCGGGCAATACACGAACACCAGCATTGGCGACATCGAAATCCTGGAAGGCGGCAAAATCGTGGTCGCGGGGCAGCGACAGTATCTCGCCGGAGCGGGTTTTCCCATCACGTACGGCGTGGCAAACCTGATGAGATTCACGGACTGCGACTTGCGAACGACGATCGAGATGGCGAGCATTCGACCGGCAGAACTGATCGGCCAAACACCCGCACGGCTCGCCGTTGGCTCGCCCGCGAATCTGGTTTTATTCGACCTGCCGGATCTTGGCCCGGCCCGCCTGCGACAGACGATCAATCGAGGAGTCGTTGTCTTCGACGCGGCGTCGAGCCGTGCCGCGATCTAGCGAATCGAGTTTGTTTGTCGGCTGTTCAAGATCTGCCGGACGGCCTGTAGCACTTCTTCGTCGGTCTCCTCGCGTTCGAGTTCCCGTATTCGTTTCTGTAGTGTGGTATCTGAGCTGGTTGCGATCACCGCGACGGCAGCCTTGCGCACGGCGGGATCCTGATCGCGGCTGAGCCATAACAGCCACGGTCGCGAATCGATTCCGGGGATCTGAGGCAGGCTTTCGACTAACCGCAAGCGGACACCGGGGTCGGGATCGACCAACAATTCCGCTAACCGGAAGTGCTTCGTTTGAAATCCGCGACGATACAACTCGTCAACTGCCGCGTGAATGAGCGGCTCATCGTCACTTGCTAACTTCTGCATCACGTCAATATCCGACATCGATTTCAGGTCGGTTCGGATCGCCGTTTCGCGCGGGGAAGCTGGGAGGTTTTGGAGCAGCTCACGACTCTGTCGCGAATCATTAGCAGGTGGATGTGCCATCGGCTGCGTTTCGGTGTCTTCTTTCGTTGGTTGAATAGGCCGCGCATCGTAGACGTGCGGAGCTTGAACGGGCGCGAAATACTGCGGCTCGGCAATGGCTACCGAATGCAACTCGCTAGTGACACGAGTATCCTGTGGCGGGAGCGACGGTGTTTCTGTTAGCTGAACCGGTAGCGCGCCGCCAGCGACTGGCGAAACTAATTCCGCTGGATCACGTGTGTTGGCCGCAATCATGGAACGGTCGTCGGGATAGCGATCTTCGTCCAGCGCCTCGGCGACGAGTTCTCGCGATAATGGCTTTGCCGAGCGAATAATCAACTCGCAATCAGCCACCAGTCGCTCGCCGTCAACTAACTTGCGATCGATGGGCCAAAGCAAAATGCGAGTGGCAAGCCACAACGATCCTGGGCCGGAGTATGGACCGGGGGCACTGCTGCGCCGCGCCAACTCGGTGGCGAGGTCAGCCACAAGCCGTGACGTATCATGGGTGGAGCGGAGTTCTAACTCGCCGATTTCTCGCCGCAAGACCAGCGCGGCATACTCCGCAACGATCTGCCGGTCGCTATGCAGAGCCGCCGCTAGCGTCGGAAAACTTGAGTCACCCAGAGCAGCGATTTGTTCGAGGCGACCTGGTACTTCTTCGTCAGAAAGCGTGTGTAGCTCGCCCGCCCATCGATGCAACAGATACGAGTTGAAAGGGTGTCCCCACCAAAATCCGTACCCCAACGCTAACCCAAGGGTGGCCACACCCGCGATTGTCAGCCTTCGATACTTTCGAGATTCCATACGCATAGGGCGGGAATTGTCGTGAAATCAGCGGTTGGCGACAAGATCAATGGAGCACAGACTCGCGGCTGTCTAGGTAAGATTGAGCCAGCTTAGCTTGCCCCCGGCGTGGGCATCCAATAGATTAGTGATTCGTGATGCGTTGCGAGGTGCGTGCCTAGCAACTTTCCTTTTACCTGAGGAGAAACTTCGATGAAAGCAATGTTGGTCCCCTCGATCGCGATCGTGGCGCTATGCTTCAGCGCTGTGGCCGTGGCGGAGGACTTGCAGTCTGGCTTGCAAGTCGGCGACAGTGCCGGCTTTTTTCAAGTCAAAGACTGTACAGGCCCGTCCGCCGGTAAGTCGCTCTGTTATCGCTGAAGATTTGGTGCTCGTCCGGTAGCGAACGTCTTTGCACGTACGCTCGACGACAACTTGGCCAGTTTGGTCAAGCAGCTCGATCAGCAAGTTGAAGCGAACAAGTCACAGAAGATGGCAGGCTTTGTTGTCCTGCTGACTGAAGATCCGGATGCCGCCGAAGGCGAACTAAAAGCGTTCGCGGAGAAGCACGGCATTAAGAATATCCCGTTGACGATCTACGAAGGCTCCGCTGGGCCCGAGAACTATAAGATCGCTAAGGACGCGGATGTGACGGTGAATTTGTGGATTGGTCTGAAGTCGAAGGCGAATCACGCTTTTGCCAAGGGCCAACTGAACAAGGACGGAATCGCGGCGATCATCGCCGACACGTCGAAGATTTTGAACTAACTTCAGCGTTGGTTCGACGTATTTCAAATAGGGCCCGCTTCGATTCGAGGCGGGCCTTTCTCGTATTCCGAGGATCGGCAGCATGACCTACAAGCATCGCAAGCTTAATCAGGCGATCGCCGTGAGCAGCCTCATCGCACTTTCGGCAGTCTTTCCCTGTTCCGTCTTCGCAGGCACCTCGAACAGCTTGATGGACATCTCGGCAGATGGAAAACTGTTAGCCTGTTCGAATCGAGACAGCGGGACAGTCACGATTGTCGATCTGGCGACTCACACGAAGCTGCATGAAGTCGCTGTGGGGACGAAGCCCGAAGGTGTGTCGTTCATCGGCGACAGCCACCGGATTGCGATCGCCGTTTACGGAGAGGACTGTATCGTCTGTCTGAACGGAGACTCCGGCGAGGTGTTCGGTCGCTGCGACGTTTTTGATGAGCCGTATGGAATCGTGAGCGACCCGTCAGGCGAGTATTTGTACGTCACGCTCGACTATCCAGGCCAGTTACTAACGATCGATGTCGCTTCGCTTCGAGTGACCGCGACATTTCAAGGAAGCAATTTCCTGCGAGGTATCGCGCTGTCGGCGGCGGATGGACGCGCCTATCTGACTGAGTATTACACGAGCAAAGTGATTGCCGTGGATCTCGCGAAGGGAACTGCCGTCGACGAGTGGACTGGAACCAGCACCGATAATCTCACGAGGCAGCTCGTGCTGAGCCCACGCCGAGGCAAGATCTACGTCCCGCACATACGTTCGCGCGTGACAGCCGTGCATGGCGAAGGTTCGATCTTTCCTTACGTGTCGGTGATCGACACGCCGACCGATAAGGAACTGCGACGTAAACGTATTCCATTAGATTCATTCGGCGGCAATCGGGTTACGGCCAATCCGTGGGAGGTTACCGTTTCGCCTGACGGACTAAATCTCTTCATCGTCTTTGCCGGCACCGATGACATGTTTGCTTGCGAGATCCTCGACGACGACTATCGCGAAATGACTCCGCGAAAATTGCTCCAAGTCGGGTCGAACCCTCGTGCCGTTCGAGTTGCGCCCAACGGCAAGACCGCCTACGTCTATAACGCGTTGGATTTCAATGTCGTCGCCTACGATGTGGCCAAGCTTGAAGTGCGTGCCAGCATTCCAGTCACGGCGAATCCGCTGGGTGATACCGTGCTGCAAGGCAAGAAGCTGTTTTACTCGGCACAACAACCGATGGTTGGGCGACGCTGGATCTCTTGTTCCAGCTGTCACCCAGACGGCGAGCCCGATGGCCGAACCTGGCACAACCCGGAAGGGCTCCGCAACACACAATCTTTTGCTGGCATGGCCTGGACGCATCCGATCCATTGGTCTGCTGATCGTGACGAAGTACAGGATTTCGAACACACGATCCGCGGGCCGCTGATGCAAGGGCGTGGGCTGATTCAGGGCCAGGTGCAAGAGTCACTTGGCGCGGCAAACGCCGGCCTTGCAGAAATGCTCGACGCGCTAGCGGCTTACTCGAACTCGCATCAGGCTTCGCTTAGTCCTCACGCGAAGAAAGGGCTGAGCGAAGCGGCCCAACGCGGACGCGACTTGTTCTTCGACAAAGCGACTCAGTGTGCGACGTGTCACTCCGGGCCGTTCTTTTGTGACTCGCAGCCCCGCGCGGCGAATCAAATCGTTCGGCACAATGTCGGCACGGGCGATGACGATCCCTCTGAAAAGATGGGGCCGGCGTACGACACGCCAACGCTGCTAGGAATCTATCGCACGGCACCCTATCTGCACGACGGCACGGCAGCGACGTTGAAAGATGTCCTCACAACAGCGAACCCCCACGATCGCCATGGCAAGACGAGTCATCTCACCTCGAATGAAATCGCCGATCTAGTCCAGTTTCTAAAATCCTTGCCTTACGAAGATCCCGAGCCGCTTGCGAAAGCTGCCGGCATAACCAAGGTGGAAAGGTAGGCACATTACGGCGGGTCTGCGGGGACGCGTTGCGTCGGCTGACGATACCATTTGTAGGTTGGACGCCTCGTCCGCCCGGAAAACCGTTTGAGATGTCGGGCGGACGAGACGTCCATTCTACGAAGGCTTCAATCTCGAATCACTACCTTGCGCTCGGTTTTGGTAATAGCTCATCGGTTGTGCCGTGTTATAATCGCC
>CAUJKL010000903.1 GCA_963204995.1 Planctomycetota bacterium
CTCAAAGAAGATGGCGGCCAGATGGCTCGCAACAAACTGATGCGAGCGATGCGTTGCAAGATGCACGACTTCGACCAGATGGTCACCACGCTCATGTCCCAAGGCGACATCGTGCTCGTCGAGATCGCCACCAAGACCAAGTCTGCCATCGGGTATCGGCTCACATGAATTCGTCTCAATCGAATCCGTCACGAATCCGTCACAATCCGTCACGCGGCGTGACGGATTCGGCAACAAAACAGGCAAGTCACGCGGTATGCGATGACTTTTTGATGAAATCCGTCACGAATCCGTCACGGGTTCCTGTGACGGATTTCGGACGCGGAAAACCCCTTAAATATAAGGAAAAACTCTCTCTCACTATGTGTAAATATGAATCCGTCACGCGGTGTCGCGCGCGCCGATTTCACGTGCGCGCGGGGGTCGTGACGGATTCGCGTGACGGATTCGAATTCGTGCGGTCTCGGCTGGGAGCGGTTACCGCGTGTGGTCGCCACGTTTGGCCCACGTTCGCGTCGTCGCGCGAGTTCCGCCGCTGGTCCGCGTCCCCCGCGCCGCGCGACACGCGGCCAACGTGTGGCCCACGGCCCGCCTGCCAAAGTGGCAGAGCGATAGGTACTCCGCCCGCCAAATCTGTCAGGAGACGCCCGCGGGAACAGTCGCGCGATTGAGCAGACTTTCTTTCGCTGTCCGGTCCTGTCCGGTTTCTGTAAACGCCATTTTGAGAAGAGGTTAGCCGCATGAAAGTTGAACTTTGGCCCATCGCGAAGGTGAAGCCCTACGAAAATAACCCGCGTATCAACGACGGCGCGGTGGAGGCTGTTGCGACGTCGATCCGCGAGTTCGGATTTCGCCAACTGATCGTTGTCGATACCGACGGCGTAATCATCTGCGGGCACACGCGGTACAAGGCCGCACAGAAACTTGGCCTGGAGAAGGTGCCGGTTCATGTCGCCAAAGACCTGACGCCGGAACAGATCAAGGCGTACCGAATTGCTGACAACAAGAGTGCGGAACTGGCCGATTGGAACTACGATCTGCTGCCAATCGAATTGTCGGCTTTGCAGGAAGCGAACTACGATCTTGGGCTTCTTGGTTTCAACGCTGAAGAACTTGCGAAGTTGATGGACACCGGCGTCAATGAAGGCTTGACCGATCCGGACGAGATCCCGGAGCCACCAGACGAAGCGGTCACTCAACCAGGCGATCTTTGGATCCTCGGTAACCATCGGTTGCTCTGTGGCAACTCCTCATCGCCGGCAGACTTGGATCGTTTGCTGGCCGGCGCTGCGATCCACCTCGTCAACACAGATCCGCCTTACAACGTGAAGGTTGAACCACGATCGAACAACGCGATCGCCGCTGGCCTTTCGTCGTTCACGAACGATGGAGCAGCTTCTAGACTCAAAGGTGGCCAAGGGAATGCTGCGTCGTTTGGCGTTGATCATGAGACAGGCAAGCCGAAGCATGCGGCGACGCACAAAAAGCTCCGTGCGAAAGATCGTCCGCTGGCAAATGACTTCGTTAGCGATGAGGCCTTTGATCAACTGCTCGACGATTGGTTCGGAAACATTGCCCGAGTCTTGCTGCCAGGTCGTTGCTTCTACATCTGGGGTGGCTACGCCAACTGCGGTAACTATCCACCAGTACTGAAGAAGCATGGTCTCTACTTCTCGCAGTCAATCATCTGGGACAAACAGCATCCAGTCCTAACACGCAAGGACTTTATGGGGGCCCACGAATGGGCGTTCTATGGCTGGAAGGAAGGAGCTGGTCACAAGTACTACGGTCCCAAGAGTGCGACGGACCTATGGCAGGTCAAGAAGATCAATCTGCAGTCAATGTCACATTTGACTCAGAAGCCAGCGGAACTCGCCGTTCGCGCTATGCAGTACTCGTCAGTGCAAGGTGAGAATGTGCTCGACCTCTTCGGCGGTAGTGGCTCGACGATGATCGGCGCGGAGCAATGTGGTCGCAACTCGTTCTTGATGGAACTCGACGCACTCTATTGTGACGTCATCGTTGATAGGTACCAAAGGTTCTCTGGTAACAAAGCCCTTCTTGAACGGACCGGCGAGTCGCCCATTCCAATGCAGCCTCGTGAACAGAACATGCGATAGGACGTCGCGCTCAAAACTTATGAATATGCCAAGCCTCGTCTTCAAAGACATAGATGTACTCCGCTCCGCAGTTCCTTGCGAATTCATGCAAGGCAGCGCGAGTGGGCATGACAACCGCGCGGTTGCCATCAGTGAATCGTTCGGGCGTTCCGTCATTGGCGAGCGAACGAATGTCGCCGCCTGCGACCAACGTTCGTGCCGACTCGATCGATGTGTAATGTTCTTTGAGGACTCTGCCGGCGTGGTCTTGGTAGCCATCGAAGTGAAGATAGATCGCCGCGTAGCGACCGTCTTCTTGCTTGCAGGCAATCGTTGCTCTTGTGGACATAGGTTGGTTTCCTTACTTCGATGGTTCGTGATGGTTGGATTCGACGATGGCGACGCAATCGTCGGGCATCGTCAACATGAGCGAGCGGCCGTTGTCCCAGTTGACATCGACCTGCGTCCAATCGTGATGCTCGTAAACTTCAACAACGGTCCCGAGCGATCCAACGTGGATTGGGTCTGGATCTTGCGGCATCGATACCAAGCGGATGCGATCGCCTTTCTTCAATCGTGTTTGCATAGTTATTGGTTCCTTGTCTCATTTGGTGGGTGCGTTGAGTTTGTCGAGCAGCTCGCCTGCTTGAGCCAGGCGTGCGTTGACCTGTGCCATCGTGTGAACGTTCCGCCATCGCAGCTTTGGGTCATCCGGTTGTTGCAAAGCGTCCAGCGATTGACGCAGTCGATCGAGATAGTCGCGGGCAACGAGGTGAAGGTTCTCGTAGGGAGCTGCCGGCTCAAGGGTTGGTTTGGCCATGGTTGGTTCCTGGTTGTTGGAGAAACGAAAGACGATCCTCAACAGTCAGCCAGCGAATCGCAAAAACATCAAGCCAACATGCGAGCATGTTTTGCGAAATTTCTGGAAACATGTGGATGCGCCGGCGAACCGCGGTTTCGCGACGTGTCGCGTTGTGTTGATGGTTGGGCTTGTGTTCGGATCAACGAGAAAACGCCCGCACGGTGCAAACGTGGGGCGATTGGTGGGAAGCGTTCCGTGCTTCGGGCTTATCTACAAGTCGTGCGGTTCCAAGATGGCAGCGCCGTGGCCGGAGACGGGAATCGAGTCTCCGTTAGTCGTTCGGGCGAACAGCGTGGGACCTTGGCGGATCACATCCACCACGCTGCCGACGTCGAGCTTGCGATTGTTGATCGATCGCAGGTCGTAGGTGATGCCTGGCTCTGGCGTTGCGATCTCGCCGTCGGCCAGGTCATCCACTGTTCGCAAATCGTAAAAGTGTTTCACCGGTTCGGTCTCCTAGCCTCGAACGGTGAAGCGTCCGCGTTCGGTCTTCACGAACTTGCTGTCGTCGCCCTTGGCCAAGTCGCGAAGGATCGCACTGTACAAGGTCGCGTGAGGCGTCTTGCCACCTGGGCTGGTCCAATAGCCCATTGCTTCCATCGCCGTGATCAACTCTTGAGCGTTCATCGGTTCGCTCGATTCGCTGAGAACCTTCAAGGCCGCAGCGACGCAGCTCAATCGCTTCTCGCCGGCCTCGGCGGTCTCGTTGGATGCCACCTTTGCCTTACGTGGCTTCTTGAGAACCGCAACCGCTGTGGACGATTCGCCCCCAATCGTTTCGACCGTTGCGGGCTCGTTCTCAACCACCGTTACGTTGCCTTCAGTGGTGACCTTCGCGCGTCCGCGTTTCGCACCCACTTCGCCCTGCAGGCGTTGGGCGCTCTTGATAAGAATCTTCTTACCTGTCGCGAGGTTAGTCGCGTCCCAACCGCCCCGAGGCTTCTCGGCATCGATCCGAATCTCGCAGCGATTGCCCGAAACGTTCGCATAGTACTTGCCGCCGATCTTTACTTCTGCCTTCTTCATCTTGGTATCTCCAAATCTGTGTTCGTGGTTGGCTGCCATCGTCAGGCCGCTCGAACCACCGATCGGCTACGCGCGTCCGTGCTGCGTTTCGGCTTATTGACCAAAGACCAAGTCCGACAATCCCTCGCAGAGAAAGTCGACTATCACTTGGACCTCCGTATTGACCGCCGGCACATCCAAGCCACGGTCGAAGTTGAACATCACTTTGCGGTCGGCCAGGCGTTGAACCCAAAGCTTCGAAATCTTGCTTTGGTTCAATTCGTACGATTCGTGTTCAGCGTGTTCGCCGAAGACCAAAGCATCGAATCGGTATTCGTCGTTGATCTTGCCTTGCACCCAAGACCCGCCAGTACCGCGGTTGCGATTGCTGACTTCAGCCAACCAGGTCGAGAAATGCTTGTTTTCCTGGGAATCTGAGTACGCAGAATCCGATTGACTTGACATTTCGCATACTCGACAATGTTGGGCTACCTACTTGCCTACTTGCTCGCACGCGTTCCATAAATGGGACTTTGGTAGATTAATGCATGATTCAGATTTGACACCAACGACGCTTGGCGAACTGCTATCGGTTCCCTTGCACGAGATCGCCAATGTTGACATTGCGCGCGCAAATCTGATTTGCGCCAGCGGCCTTCCTGGTACTGAGGACCTCGAGATCGAGCAACACATCCGACGGCTTGATATTTGGGCGGAACGCATAGCGGCGAAAACAACTCAGTTCCTTCCCGTCTTCCACAACAATCCTGCAACCTTTGATAACTCAGAACCGCGCTGGAGATTGTTAGCTCTAGCGCGCGTACTTGCCGATGAGTACGCAGTGGGCTACCACATGGAGCGTATTCATAGCCATCCGGATTGGAGCGACTCTAAGGACTTATTCATTCACGGGATAACGGGTCAGCGTCGCACGGGAACTTGCCCGTCGCTTCCCGTCTTAGTGGTCGGACTCGGTCGTCGACTTGGATACCCAATATGCTTATCGCATACAGTCGGTCACGTTTTCAGTCGCTGGGACGGCAACGACCATGAAAACCCAGCGTGGCGAGATCGCTTCAATATTGAGTTCTCAGGCGATGTGTCGTTTCACGATGATAATCACTATTACGAGTTTCCCGTCGAATGGACTGAGCAGGATCGGAAGGCACACCAAGCTGGCTCATCCGAGTATTTGAGATCCTTCACGCCAAGCCAAGAACTGGCGCATTCGCTGTTTCAGTGAGCCATTTGTTTAGAAGCCATTGGACGCTATCACGAATCTGCGATTCTGTGCCAAACGTGTATCAGGTACGACTCAGTTTGGGGCGGCTATCTTGAATTTGCAAAGAACGCGCTTCGAGGACAATCTGAGCGAGTGATGAAGAGTATGGGCTTTGACCCAAGCGAATTCCGTCACTTCTTTTTTCGCGACCGAGTTGTCCATCCAGAGTGGAGAATGCATTTAATGCGAGCAACTTCACCGATGAGGATAGACGCTGCGAATAACCCCATGAATGTCACCTACCATTCGCCAGGAATGACGCTGCTCACCCACAATCACCAGCACTTCCAATTGCAAATCGGTCCAATACATCCGCCGCCAACAAATGCCGAAGCAATTGCTCACTTGATCCTTGTCAAGACATGCGAAGGCACGCAAATCGCCCCGTCAATCGACTTGTTACTACCACAATTCCCAGAAAGGGAGGTTGATCCTTATGCCAAGCTTCGCGACGCAACCGGCAAGATACAGTTTGCCAATTAATAACTATCCGAGAATGAAGTTTCTCGATCCAACAACTGGTCGCTTTACGAGCCTCGATCCGTTTGGTGGAGACAGCCACGATCCGCAAAGCTTTAATAAGTACGGCTACGTTCATGGCGATCCTATTCAGGGGATAGATCCGACTGGAAAATTCTTGGGAACAGCGATTGGAGTTATTGGAGGAATCGGAATGGCATTGGGGGTTAATGCGATGAAGTCAAGTCGCGACCTCGGAACCGGCGCGCTCGCACTACGAACGCTAATCGGCTTTGCGGGAGGATATGCACTAGGTGGAATTGTAGCTGGTGTGTGGTTTTGGGACCCGATCACTCAGGCGTTTCGCAACACGGGAAAACAATGGTTTAGCTCAAATGCAGATGAAGCCGAACCTGGCAAAGAAATCGTTGCTTGGTCTACAGACAAAGGCATGGTCGATTTGTATCGACGAAATATTGAACACTATTTAGTTCAAACAGCAACAGAGGGTGGCGGTACCACCGCAGACATTGAAGCGGCTCGCAAAATCGCAAAGGCATACGCAGACAATATAGCTTCGCAACCAGGATCCGGCGGTTGGATGCAAAGCGCAACTCTTTCAGGGCCAAATTGCAATCAGTACTGTACAGCTGCCGCTGGTGCATTGCGGCAGTTTACATCTGGAACAAACTGGACATTGATGGAACATTATGACGTGACCAAATATGGTCAAGGTCAACACACGTTCTTTAATCCAATGGGCCCCGTGATGTCTGGCGTTGGATGGCCGACAGATTGGACAAACTCATTAGTGCCGCTACATTCTTTTATTTCGCTTTCATTCAAGGCCTCGGAGAATCAGGCGAAGTGGTCGTATCCTGATTGGATTCTCGACCCCTGGGTTGATGGACGTCCTCAAATATACGAAGCGCGTCAGTTTGGTAAGGTTTGGCCAGTAAAGGAGGGGCATGATGGCAGCGGTATCCGGACGATCAGTGGATTTTAAGATGATTGTTCGCCGACATTCGATACTTAGACAGTTGATGAATGCGACCGCATCGTTTTTGTATCTGATCGCAGCTCTTTCCCTTGAATCGGAGAATGCAGCAATCGAGAATCGGTTGTTCGTGCTGGTGCTTCCTGTCGGAATCGCGATTTCCGACTATCTAGGGTCGCCGTTTTGGTTGTCGACCGAGAAAATGCTGAGCGTCGTGTTCTTCTTATTGGTTGCATTTGCTACCTGCACACTTTTTCCGCCCCGATCAGGTCAGTTAACCAGTGTTCTGGCTATGATTGGATCGACTGCCTGTTTAGTGGTGCTCCTTGCGAGCCTTTATGCTAATTTTTCGCCCGCGAGTTCCAATGAGTGATCATTCCATCGAATCAGCACTACGTTTTTGTGAAGATCAAAACTGGTCAAAAGCGAAATGGCTCGGGACATCTTTCAAACTTGCTCCCAACGACGATGCGCCTCCGGTGTTAGCGATCCTGTTTGACGACTATCGACTTGGATTGAAAGTCTTTCGTTCATGGGTCGATGATTGGGGAAACTATGATCGGGACGACGATATTCGACTCGCAATAATCGAAGGACAGATTTCTGAACAGCTTCCCGGCTACACAATTCATATTTCACCGCAGTCTTACAGCTCGCACGGTCAATGGCAACGCATGCACCCGCTAGGAATTTTTCCAGAGACGCTCGAACGATTCAAGTCTGCGTATTTAAAGCACGGTGAATTCATGCTCGCTCCGATTGTGGAGCATGACGATGGCCTCGCATACGTAAACGCTAACGCCGGAATCATCAAGCGAGAGCTTGTCTTTCGCGACGTCTCGGAAATCATTGCGCCAGATCCCGACGACATTGTCTTGTGCAACAACACAGACGAGAGACCGTAGTCCATCCGAGTCGGTAGAACAATCGGTTGATTTCGGTTTCGCCCAGGCCGGCACCGGGTCGGTCCCAGCAGCTCTTGGTGCCTTCCTTTTTGATGTAGTCCCATTCGCTGCAGCGTTTGGTATTGAGGGCGAGTTCAACCAAGCCCAAAACCATCATCAGGTATCCGACCACCTTGGTCTTGTTGAGCGTTCCACCGAAGGCCCGGAATTCGATTCGGTTCTTGCCGCGGGTCAGGTGGGTCAGGTTCAACAGGTGGTAGCGATCCGATTCGCATCGGCTCTTGGCGTTGTCTTTGTTGCCGTATTGTTTGATCCGCTTGGCGTACATCATCTGTTCGCGTTTGCGGGTTCCGGTCGAGGCGTAGATCGCTCGTTCATGGTTGCCGACCAAGGAAATCAATCTTGCCAAGGCGGCTGCGTCGCCATTCCAGCTAACCGTTATGTGCAGCTTATGTATAGCTCTACATAATACGCATTATGTTCAGACAGTTGTTATGCGGAGTTGATTCCGCGAGAGCTTGATAAAGAGTTAGCAAATGCATGTCGAACTCCACATAACATCTCCGGCAAAGTGGCTACAGACTCCTGAGCCAATCGAGAAGCTGCTGATCTTGATGCCAAGATGGCTTGGCTGGTTGAGGGCTGTTGGGTTCGGCGCGTTCCATCGCTTTACGTTTCATCTCCA
>CAUJKL010000904.1 GCA_963204995.1 Planctomycetota bacterium
GCTCAGTAAGCGACATATTGTCTTTCCTTTGGGTTTGATGGAGATGTTAGTTGAGTGCTACGAGCGAGAGCTTGAAATGCTCAGTAGCCTTGGCCCGTTTGTTGTTGCGTCGTTGCGGCCTGATGAAACTCAGGCTTGAGAAGCTCGTCCACATGTTGGCCGAGTGCCTGTTCAATGAATCGGCTGGCCTCGCGACATTCGCTACCGGTGAAGCCTTTCGTTTCGACACGAGACTTGCCGTCCGGGGCGACGATGATTTCGATTGTCTTACTCAAGCGGCACCTCCTACCTGCACGACGACTTTGATGCTACCGTCTGCGAGTTGCTGTTCAGTCACGCTGTGGCCCCGCTTTCTCGCCTCAATTTTCGCTTTCTCAACACCATAGCACTGCATGTACCGATCGAAGTGGTTCTGATCGCCCCACCGCCCGCCGTAATTGTCGTAGTCGACTTTTCCTGTAGCGACGTCGCAGACGAGTGGGTAACGCCACGCGGGCAGCTGCACGGCCCAGCCTGTCTTTGAACTACTGAACAGCTTCGTTGCGCCGAAGACAGGCTCCGGCAGGCGAAGCCGGTTGCATGCGGCGCGAATGGCCGCAGGGTCTCGAATCTCGGTTTGAATCTGCACAATGTGGGACACGTTTGCACCTCCAGGAATGGAATTGTGGGAAACCACTGCACCTTGTTCATCAGGCCAGCGGCGAACAAGTACGAACTTGCGAGTTGTGAGTTTTGGGCTGAAAACGACGGCAGAACACAGCCACAATTGCTAAGCCAATGGCCCTACCTTATATGGCGCATCCGAGGCTCGGATTTAGTTCCGTCGCGAGCTTTGGCTGCTACCACCCGTCTGACGGGCTTGGTAAGCTATCAGAGTACTTATCTCGGGGCTGAGCTTTGAGGTGTTATGAGTTTGCAGAAGCTCAGTGGGGAGGAGTTAACAAAGGGAGCAGCCGCGATGCTCGGTGTCTCGCAGAACCTGGGTGGAAAATGGATAGATTCACTAACGATGCAATCCGCAAATCAAGTTCGGGCATTACATCGCGAGGCGTTACGCCGGTCGAACGCATCTAACACCCAAGGTCACGATGACAAGGTAATTCAGAAACAACATGTGAAAGACCGCGTCGCATGAATCAAACCACGGAAGCACTTGCACCAGGCCAGATCGCTCGCGTGCGGCAGCGCACATATTTGGTCGAGGAAATTGTCAAGCCCAAGCGTGCCGCCGATAGCACTTTGGTTCGGCTTTCGTGCGTCGACGACGACAATCAAGGTCAGCCACTCGAAGTCCTTTGGGAAAAGGAGCTCGATCCTCAAGTTCTCACGGGAGAGGCGTGGGAATCGGTCGCTGCCAAAGGGTTCGACGACTCCCGACTTTTTGCAGCCTACCTGAATACACTGAAGTGGAACTGCGTTACTTCGACCGACCCCAAACTCTTTCAATCGCCGTTCCGCGCTGGCATCCGACTTGACGCCTATCAGCTCGAACCGTTGCGCAAAGCTCTGCTTCTCCCGCGAGTGAATCTTTTCATTGCTGATGACGTTGGTCTCGGCAAAACGATCGAAGCTGGCCTCATCGCTCGCGAATTACTGCTTCGTAAAAAGGTCAAAGAAATCTTCGTTTCCTGCCCGCCGTCGATGCTGTTGCAGTGGAAAGAAGAGCTGGAAGCGAGATTTGGTCTCACCTTTGAGATCCTCGACAAGGAATATATGAAGCGAGTCCGCCGCGAGCGTGGATTCAGCGTCAATCCGTGGGGAACGCACACGCGGTTCCTGGTTTCACAACGACTGCTGATTGACGAGACTTACGTCGGTCCGCTACGCGATCATCTCGGAACGTTCCGTAGCGGCTCGCTATTTATCCTGGACGAAGCCCATCACGCCGCGCCATCCAGCGGCGCAAAGTACGCCATCGACTCACAGATCACCCGTGCGGTTCGTGATCTCGCGCCGCGATTCGAGCATCGACTGTTCCTCTCAGCGACTCCACACAACGGCCACTCCAACAGTTTCTCCGCTCTTCTGGAAATCCTCGATCCTCAACGGTTCTGTCGCGGTGTTCCCGTCACGGCCAAACATCGCGACGAAGTAATTGTCCGCCGAATTAAAGAAGACATCCGCGAGATTCAAGGCGGGTTTCCGAAACGCAAGGTTGTACAGGTTAGCATCGACGGCCTCGCGGCCAATGCACCGGAACTGCTTCTATCACGACTATTGAACGAGTATCGGCAAACTCGCGAAGAGCGACTCAAGAACGAAACGAAGCGAAAGCAGGCGTCGTCTGGTCTGTTGATCACCGGCTTACAGCAACGACTACTCTCTTCGATCGAAGCCTTCGCCCGCACGCTGAAAGTTCACCGCAAGACGGTCAAACGTCAGTGGGAGAAGATGCAGGCAGAGTCCGTAACCGACGACGAGTCGCCTCAATCACTTGACTTACTGACCGGCAGCGTCGATTACGACGACGACCGAGCGGCCTTGGAAGAGGAACAATTACAAGCGGAAGAAGATGCCCAGTTTGAAGCGGCATCGGCAGCGACAATGGGACCGCTGGAGGACCTGTCCTCGAAAGAACTCTTTGCCCACGAACAGAAGTTACTCGACGAGATGACGGAGGTCGCGGAACAAGCTCGTGGTAAGTCCGATACGCGTACCGAAAGGTTGATCGAATGGATTCGTGAACAGATGTGCCCCGACCTGGGTAACGCCGGTGCAAAGTGGAACGACACGCGAGTTTTGATCTTCACTGAGTATGACGACACCAAGCGTTATCTCGTGGGTCGATTGGAAGCTGCGATCGCCGGCAGCGACCAAGCCGACCAGCGCATCCAAGTCTTTCATGGTCCGACGCCGCCACCCAAGCGTGAGGAGATCAAACAGGCCTTCAATACCGACCCGCGAAAACACCCGGTCCGCATCTTGGTCGCCACCGACGCCGCCCGCGAGGGTCTCAATCTGCAAGCTCACTGTTACAACCTGTTCCATTTCGATGTACCTTGGAATCCGAGCCGCATGGAGCAACGCAACGGTCGCATCGACCGTAAACTGCAACCTCGCGACGAAGTATTCTGTCACTACTTCGTCTACGAGCAACGCCCTGAAGACCGCATCCTCAAGGTACTGGTCCGCAAGACCGAGACCATCAAGGAGGAACTTGGCAGTTTATCGCAAGTGATCGACGCCAAGCTCGCCAAGTCTCTCAGCAAGGGAATCCACCACAAGTTTATCGACTCACTCGAAAGCGAGCTCGATTCCGCCCATATAGAAGATTCGCGTCGCGCCGCCATCGAAGATGAGCTAGAAGCTTCGCGTGAGCGTCAGCATGGACTGCGTGAGCAGATCGACCGCCTCAGAACTCTGCTGGAGAACTCCCGCAAAAGTATCGGCCTGAGCGAAACGCACTTTCAGTCCGCGATCTCATGCTCGTTGCAACTGATAGGGGCCGAGCAATTGGAGTCCTCGCATGACGACGACGGCCTCGCCTGCTTCAAGTTCCCCGCTATCGATGATCGTGCGGGCGCCGATCCGACGTGGGCAGAAACGATGGACACGCTGCGAGTGCCTCGCAAACGAGATCAGAAACTGTGGGACTGGCGTCACACTTCGCCAATCCGACCAGTTGTCTTTGAAGATCCCGGTATGGTTGGTGACGATTTCGTACACCTCCATCTTGAGCAACGTGTCGTGCAGCGGTTGCTGGGGCGATTCACGGCACAAGGCTTCGTTCATCACGACTTGTCGCGAGCTTGCTTTGCTCAAGCCACCGACTCAATCCCACGCGTGATCCTGCTCGGTCGGCTTTGCCTCTATGGCGAAGGAGCAGCCCGCCTGCACGAGGAACTAATTCCCGTCACCGCACGCTGGGCGGCACCGGACATCCGTAAGGAGCCATTGTCTCCCTATGCCAAGACAGCGGAAGCCAAGACGATGAGCCTGTTGGACGACTCGTTGCTCAAAGCCAAAGGCATCAAGTTGACAACCGAAGTCGTGGCTCAGCTACAAGCATCTGCGGCTGGCGACATTCGCGAATTGCTGCCACACCTGACTGCCAGAGGCGAAGAGTACGCGTCAGATGCCGTGAAGAAACTGGCCGCCCGAGGAGCAGCGGAAGGCAAGGCGATGCGCGAGATTCTGGAGACACAGCGGAAGCACATTTCAGAGACCGTCAAACGCATCTCGAAACTCGACCCTACTCAGCTTCGATTCGACTTCGGCGACATTGAGGACGAACTGCTGCAACTCGATGCCAATAAACGCTACTGGGCCAAACGACTAGAGGAACTGCGCGAAGAACTGAAAACGGAACCCGCTCGAATCGAAGACCTTTACACGGTAAAAGCCACACGGGTAGAACCGGTTGGACTTGTCTACCTCTGGCCGGTGACGGGGTAGTTGCTAGAGGTTAGTTGCTAGTTACTAGAAAAGAGAGAAGCAGATGAGAGGACACAAGGAGCTGATTGTCTGGCAGAAAGCGATGGAAATGGTGACGGAGATTTACCGACTGACGCAGAACTTCCCCAAAGAAGAACTGTATGGTCTTGTTTCACAAATGCGTCGCGCTGCCGTTTCGATACCAAGCAACATTGCAGAAGGTCACGGGCGACAGTCAAAGGGTGAATTCCGCCAGTTTCTCGGAATCGCACGCGGCTCTTACGCTGAACTGGAAACTCAGATCGAGATTGCAAAGAACCTGGGGTTCCTTGCGAACCCAAATCCGATTGATGAACAACTGGCCGAAGTTGGTCGGCTACTCAACGGCCTGCTCCGATCACTAGCAACTGACAACTAGCCTCTAGCAACTAGTCATGCCCAAATCACCCGAAGAACTCGCTCACCAAGAATGGATCGGCTATGTCCAGCCGATCGGTCTCGTCGTATCGATTCCGGCGATGCTGGAGGCGCAGTGCTACGTCAACAAGAACATCATGGGCGAGCACGCTCGCTTTCTGAGCTGCCTGCCGCGTGACAAGTCGAACGAAGTCATCCCGGAGATCCGCGACCTCGCCGAGTTCACTCAGAAGGTGCTGGGCTGGGAGGAATCGGATCTGATCACGATCCCCAAGGGTATTCCGATGCCGGCGGAGCATTCTGATCTCGAAGTTGTGTTGCCCCAATACCATGAAACACTCCGCCCAACGCATGTCGTCCCGGAGTTCCAGACACCTCGCGACCAACAATCTTCAACTAACAACAAAGAACTAGCAACTAGCAACTACCTGATGCTGATTCAGGAATTGGCAGCCGGGACCGACTTGGACAATCCTGGCGAGCCCGATAGTAGCAAACATTGGAACGCGGCACCGCATGCGAAGTTCGAGCGACTGCTGCGCGAGACGGAAATTCCCATTGGCCTGTTGTCCAACGGGCGGCAATTGCGGCTGGTGTACTCCCCTCGTGGCGAAACCAGCGGACACGCGACCTTCAATGTCGCCGAGATGATCCAGGTCGCTGGACGCCCAATGTTTGGGGCGCTGCACATGCTGCTGTGTTCCGATCGCATGTTCTCGCTAGGCGATAAGCAGCGATTACCTGCGATTCTGGAAAACAGCCGCAAGTATCAGAACACCGTCTCGACCAAGCTGGCCGAACAGGTGCTGGCCGCTCTGTATGAATTGATGCGAGGCTTTCAGGCGGCGAACGATGTTAGAAGAGGCGAGTTGCTCCGGGATGTGTTGGCCAACGATCCGAACCACGTCTACGCCGGGCTGTTGAGAGTGTTGATGCGGTTGGTCTTCGTGATGTACGCCGAAGATCGCGACCTGCTCTCTAGCGATCCGGTGTACTCCAATCACTATTCGGTGACCGGCCTATTCAATCGCCTGCGAGAAGACGCCGGACGATTTCCCGACACGATGAACCAACGTTTCGGCGCCTGGTCCCAGTTGATCACCTTGTTCCGTTTGATCTACGAAGGTGGTCAGCACAACGACTTCAAATTGCCACCACGCAAAGGCTATCTGTTCGATCCTGACCGGTATCCGTTTTTGGAAGGACGGATAGTGATTAGTGATAAGGGATTAGTGATTAGCAAAGAACAACTAACCACTAACAACCAATCACTAACCACTATCCCCCGCATTAGCGACGGCGTTGTCTTCAACGTCCTCAAGAACCTCCTCATTCTCGACGGAGAACGACTCAGTTACCGAACACTGGACGTTGAACAGATCGGCTCCGTGTATGAAACCGTGATGGGTTTCAACCTGGAAGTCGCCGCCGGCAAGTCGATCGCGATCAAGCCAGTCAAGTCGCACGGTGCGCCGGCGACTATTAACCTGGATGCGCTGCTCGAAACCAAAGGCAAGGATCGAGCGAATTGGCTCAAGCAGCAGAGCGACCAGAAGCTGGGCACTGCTGATGCGAAGCAACTGAAGGAAGCGGGCACCATCGACGAACTGTTGGCCGCTCTCGACAAGAAACTTCAAAAGAAGGTCACGCCGCGAGTTGTCCCGGCAGGAGCGATCGTGCTTCAGCCCTCGGACGAACGACGTCGCAGCGGTTCGCATTACACGCCGCGTTCGCTGACCGAGCCGATTGTCCGCACGACGCTGGAGCCGATCCTGAAGCAGTTGCTAGTCGCTAGTGATCGGTTG
>CAUJKL010000905.1 GCA_963204995.1 Planctomycetota bacterium
CGGCTTTGGAAAACTCGCGATCCGTCAGGTCTAAGACCAATTGAACGGATCCATCTGCCCGGATCGTTGCGCCGACGAGTCCCGTCAAGCCGGTCAACGGATAGCCCAGCGGTTTGAGCAGCACTTCCGATTCGTCTTCGAGGTCATCGACCGCGACCGCCAGTTCGCATCCTTCGCCAGCGACGAGCAGGTACGACCAAGTCTGTCCGTTTTTCGCTTGCCGCGAGAACTCACCGCCAACTAGCTCGGACAAGTGGACCCAGCGGACGGGTCGGCCGTTCACCGGCAAGATCAGGCTACCTTCCAGTTCGCGCAGCTCATCTCGTCTTGCGCGTTCCGTTCTGGTAACCACCGAACTGGGAATTCCGTAACATTGCCCGCCGGCCAGGACCGTCAAGATGCGAACGGACGATACGGTGACGGGCACCGTGATGGCAAACGTGGTTCCGTCCGGCGAACTCGACTCCAACTCGACGCTTCCTTGCAGCCGACGCACGGTATCCAGCACAACGTCCAGTCCCACGCCACGTCCCGAGACCTCGCCCGCCGATGCCGTTGAAAAGCCGGCTCGAAACAGATACTTGGCCAACTCGCGTTCGGAGAGCAATCCGATCTCGGCTTCGTTCAATTCGCCGCTGCTCGCGATGCGCTCTCGGACGCGGCGGAAATCCACACCCCGCCCGTCGTCAGACATCGTGAGGCGTACCAGCTGGCCGCGCCGCGACGCCGCGATGCAAATCACCGCCTCCTCGTTCTTGCCCACGGCTCTCCGCTCTTCGGCCGTTTCGATCCCGTGATCGGCGGCGTTGCGGACCATGTGTTGCAGCGGGTCTTTCAAGGCTTCGATGACCGCTTTGTCAAGCAGAATGTCTCCGACTTCCGCTTCGTAGCGGATCGGCTTGCCGAGCGATTGGGACAAATCGCGCGCAGCGCGGCGGAGTGAATCAGTCAACATCACCAAGGGAAGCAAGCGGGCTTGGCGAACGTTGCTCTCCAAGGCATCCACCAACAGCTCTTCACGTCCTCGCCATTTGCGTAGGTCGCCATCGATTCGCCGCACTTCGTCCAACAAGTTCTCGAATTGCGAGACGGCAAGTTCCGTACGACCGGACACATTGCTCTTGAGCTCATCGAGTTGCTCGCGCAAAGCCGCCAAACGGCCAGAAACTGCATCACCCGACCGCTGCGAGATGCGTAATTCGCCAGCAAGATTGAGCATGCGATCGAGCCGTTCGGACGGAACTCGGACTGTGAAACTTTCTTCGTTTTGCGATTTGTGATTTACGCCTGTCGATTGCCGAGAACTGGAGCTTGGCTCTTTGATCCGCAACTGCTCGCTATCATGGGACAGCGGCGGCGTTGCCGAAGTAGGCACCGCCGGTGCCGGTGCTGGTAAATCGGAAATTGGCGATTCCAAATCGGCAATCCCTTTGTTCTGCCAGCTCTCGTAGGCCCCGCGGACCTGATCGAATTGCGCCAGCCCACGGTTGATCGCGCTGCGGTCGACCGCTTCCGGATTGTCACGCAACTCATCCAGAATGTCTTCGAGCTTTTGCGCGGCGACTTTCAATTCCGGCAGGCCGACGACTTTCGCATCGCTCTTCATGCTGTGGGCATGGCGAAACGCGCTGTCGATCAACACCTTCCGCGATTCGACCGTCTCTGCCGTCTCGAGGTCAAGAAACGATTTTTCCAAAGCACTCAAGTGCTCGCGCGCTTCTTCGCGGAAAATGTCGAACACTTCGTCGTTCATGGCCTAAGTCTTAAATCTCTCGATTGATTCGTTCAGTGACTGGATGCGCTGGTTGATCGCCACGATCGCCTTCTGCGTTTGCTCGGCGGAGGCTACCGATTCCCTGGACCCGGTGTCGATCTCGGTGATGCTGCTGACCAGTTCCACGATGCCGTCCTCTTGCTGCCGGGCACCCGTGTTGATCTGCGACATGGCTTCCCGCGTCTGCTCGATCGCGTTGGCGATCTCCTCAAACGCCTTGGCCATTTGCTGTACGCTTTCGACGGAATCCTCGGCGAGCCGGCTGCCTTCCTCGCTCCGCCTGGCGACCTCCTGCATCGATCTTTGCGTGTCGGTGATTAGCGATTCGATTCGGCCAGCAGATTCTTTCGACTGGTTCGCCAATTCGCGGACCTGAGTCGCCACGACGGCAAACCCGCGTCCCTCTTCACCAGCCCGTGCCGCCTCGATCGAAGCGTTGAGCGCCAACAGTTTGGTTTGCTCGGCAATTTCGTTGACCGTAGCGGTGATCTCGCCGATCCGCTGCATTTGTTCTGCCAGTTTCAAGACACTGCCGCCCGCCGTTCGCGAATTGATCCGCACCTGTTCGATACGCGCGCCGGATTCTTGTGTCAGTATGCGGCCTGCGGCAGTTTGTTTGGTCGTGTCGTCCGCCGCTTCTTGGACCGCGCGGGCGCGATCCGCGAACTCCTGCATCGTGGCTTTGAACTCTTCGGCGGTGGTCGTAATCTGATTCAGCGACGTGGCGGTCTGGGTGAGGCCCGCGAGTTGTTGTTGGGCACCTGCGGCGATCTCGTTGCTGGCGGTCGCAACTTCGCGTGTCGTGGCGGAGGTTTCGGCTAAGACAGTCCGTAAAGATTTGACCATCTGATTGAAGCCTTGGGCCAGGTCTCCAATTTCGTCGTCCGATCTCACGTCCACCGTGTCGCCAGTCAGATCACCGGCCGCGACGATTCGGACGCGGGACAGCACCTGGTTAACCGCCGCCACGATTCGCCGGCTCAGCAGCACGGCGATGATCCCGCCAATGATGACTGCCGACAGAGTGGCCACGATCAATGTGGTGGTGAGCGTGGAGCTGGCGGCAGCGAGATCGGCCCGGGCACTGATCCTTAAGGCCTCGAGGGCGTCCCGGACGGTCTTTGCCGTGGGCGACGATTTTGTTTCGACCAGAAACGTCGCCTGATT
>CAUJKL010000906.1 GCA_963204995.1 Planctomycetota bacterium
GACCGCGTGCTCCGACCGCCATCCGGATGCCGATTTCGCGCGTCCGCTCGGTGACGGAGACGAGCATGATGTTCATAATACCGACACCGCCCACCAGCAACGAAATGCCCGCAATCGAAGCCAGCATCATGGTCAACGTTCCGGTAATGATTCCCAGAACATTGGCGATCTCGGTCGTGTTCTGCACATTAAAATCCGGCGGCTCGCCCGGTGGGATGCGATGTCGTTCGTACAGCAGTTGATTGATTTCACTCTCGGCCGCCGACATCAGCTTCACGGAACGGGCAGACACAAAGATCGCGTGGACATCCTTGAAGTTGGAGCCATAAAGACGCTTCCGCACGGTGGTGAAAGGCAACAAGACAATGTCGTCTTGATCGTCGCCCACCATATTTGCGCCCTTCTCGGCGAGTACGCCGACAACGACAAAGGGGATGTTGCGGATCCGAATCGTTTCGCCCAGCGGATTCGCCGTTTGAAACAACCGTTTGACGACGGTACGACCGAGCACGCAGACTTTCGACGCGGAAGTTACGTCGCGATCGGTGAAGAACCCACCGTGCTTCAGCTGCCAATTTCGCACTGTGAGGTAGTTGGTGTCGACGCCGTGCATCTCCTTCGGGCTCCAGTTGGAGTTTCCGTAGATGATCTGCCCGCCTGTTCCGACCAGTGGTGACGCGGCCAGCACGGACGGGCATTCTGCGTTGATCGCGTCACTGTCATCCGCCGTAAGCGTCATGCTCAATCCTTGCCGTACGCCGCCCCGCCGCTGGCTGCCAGGAAAGACAAGAATCACGTTCGTGCCAAGCAACTCGAATTGCCCTTGCACGAGACCGCTGGCGCTTTGTCCGATCGAAACCATCGTCGTGACGGCTGCAATTCCGATCACGACGCCCAGGACCGTCAGCCCCGCGCGCATCTTATTCTTGGCAAGCGCACGCACGGCAACGCGAAATGTCAACAAGAAACTAATCGCTAAAGCTCCCGTCTATCCTGAACGCGGCGGCACTCGTGCGGCTCCATCACGGCCACGTGGCCGTTAGCATGGTAGTCGGTCGCGATCGACGTTAGAATATCTTCTATGGAAACATCGCAAGAATGTTCTGATGAACGATCGGACTCAATCCCATTAGAATGGCGGGAAGAGTTCGATGCGGCAAGCCGTCGGCCACTGCCAACGCGCTTTAAGTACGCTTTCATTAAGACGTATAAGCCGGTCCTGGATGATGAGAGCTTTCGAGCGTTCGATACACTCCAAGACTATCGGCAGTGGTGTGAGGAAAACCTTCCAGACTGGCTCGGATATGGCAGCGTTTGAGTATCGGCAGGCGGAAGAGATCCGTGACGCCTTCGCTCGTCACCGTGTGCGGTACATGTTTATTGGCAAGTCGGGGGCAATTCTGCTCGGATTCCCGGACACCACGCAAGACGCAGATGTCTTTGTGGAACGATCCCAGACGAACGGTACGAGATTGGTAGAGGCGCTCGTCGAGTTGGGGTTCGACTTGACGGAGCAGCAAGCAACCGATGTGACCTGCGGCAAGGACTTTGTTCAATTGAAGAACGGTCCGTTCGATCTCGACTTGATTTACGCACCTGACGGTATCGAAGACTTCGAGACCGCATGGAGACGACGTGTGGAAGTGGCCGGGTTTTCAGTGTGTCACATCGAAGACATCATCGCGAGCAAAGAAGCAACGGGACGCGTGAAGGACCGCGAATCACTCCCGCGACTGCGTGCATTCCGGGAATACTTGCAGGCCAAGGGGGAGACTTAGCTCGCTGGTCTTCTTCGATCGCACCACGTCGTAGCTGACTCGTTGAACGGCCAGTTGGTCTACTTCGTCTCAATTCCTGTCACCAGCTTCTGGCCTTCCGTCAAGTCGCCTGAAACCAGTTCGGAATACTTGCTGTCGCTCAGTCCGGTTTCGACCTCGATGGCTCTGAGGAATTCGCCTTCGACGACCCACACGTGTCTGCGATTTCGCCGCTTTCGAGCTTCCGCTTTTTCCACGGCAGACATCGCAGTCTCGTCATCCTCGTCGGATTCACGCTCCCAATCTTTTCCTTCGAGCAGTTTGCGATCTTCCTCGCGAACGTGTTTGACATCCGGATAGAATCGCAATGCCGCATTGGGAATGCGGACGACGTCTTCGCTTTCATCGACACGAAATGAAATGCTGGCGGTCATCCCAGGCAGAAGCTTCAAATCCGGATTCGGAGCGGCCACAATGACGGGATAGGTCACGACGTTTTGAAGCTCCGTCGAGCTGAAGCGAATCTCTTCGATCTGGCCCTCGAACAAATCGTCGCGATAGGCGTCGACAGTAAAGTGAGCAGGTCGTCCCGCCTCTTGGGCCGAGCGGATCAAGCCAATATCGGCTTCATCGACCGAGGCGTAGATGTGCATCTTCTCACGCATGTCGGGAGCAACCACGAACAACTCGGGAGTTTGGAACTGGGCGGCGAGTGTCTGGCCGGGATCGATCTTGCGGTCGATAATCGTGCCGCTCACTGGTGAGCGGATTTCGGTATAGCCCAGGTTGGCAAGCGAGTTATCGAGATTTGCTTTCGCCTGGTCGATCGACGCTTTTGCCACTTCCAGGGTCGCTTCGAGTGCGATGCGATTGAACTTCAGTTGATCGAGTTCCTGGTCGGAGATGAAGTCCTCGTTCTCCTCTTGCAGGCTGAGCGCGCGTGTCTCGTTATTGGCTGCTTGCTGAAGTTGGGCCTTGGCGCGATCAACTTCTGCCTCACTGGTGGCCAGGAACGCTCGATCTCGCGCCACGGAAGCTTCGTAAATCCGCGGGTCGATCGTGGCGAGCACCTCGTCCTTTTCGACCTCTTGATTGAAGTCGACGAACAAGTCCTTGATGGGCCCCGAAACGAACGATCCGATCCGCACCGAAAGCACCGGCTTTACCGTTCCCGTCGAGTTGACGACGGCGATAATGGTCCCGCGTTTGGTTTCGACTTCTTTCCAAATCGGTCGGTTGCGCTTCTTCCAATAGTCAGCGGCAGGTTGGTAAGCAGCAGCGCAGGCTCCGCCCAGGAGCACCAGGCTGATGATGATTTTATAGCGAGCCTTCATGATTGCTCATCGGGGGGAAGTTGCAAAGCCTGCCATTATACTCGCGAAATCGAGTCGCAGATTCACGCAGGCACGGAATGTCGCCGTTGCTCAGGACGAATGTTTTCTGCGGCGAACTTGCGCTGATGTGGCTTCGGAGGCTTTCGCTGGGATACGGCTTGTCAGCACGCGATCCACGGCATGTTCGACGAAACCTGGCGAGAGAAAGGCCATGTTGCCGATGATCATCGCTGTTCCGAACGTGATCATGCCCAGAAACAGCGCGATGCCTCCATGAACGGCTACCGCAATGGCAAGTACGATTGGGCGGGTCGCTCGGGGCCACACAAGGAAACAGTAAAAAGTCTCCCAAAACACCGTGATGTGAGTCAGTGACGCGATCAACCACGGATATCGCACCAGCCAAGTCATGTCGATCGACTGATACTCGAGGTTGGAAATCGCATACCAAACGGCCGTGCCGTCCCACCACATCTCGCCGCGCATCTTACTAATGCCACCGAACAGGTAGATGACGCACATGTGAACCTGAATCAAACGGATCGCGAGATTGCAGCTGGTCGTGGCCCTCGGACGCGGCAGTTCGCCACCGGCTTTTCGTTTCGCGATCCAGCGATCGACCGAATAGACCGCGCCGCAAGGACCGATCATCAGGTACATCGCCAACATCGCGTTGACTTGATCGAGCCCAAACAAGGCTCCTTCCAGCCGATGGCAATACGAAATCGTGAACAGGCACGCGAGAACCGAAGTGACTCGCGAGAAGAGCCCGACCATTAGCATCGCCATGACGATGAGCACCACGATGTGCTGTGCCCAGAGTAGACCGGGTGCGTCGAAGAACCAAAGGTGACTCCAAGCGTATGTGCCTTGATGCAATTCGATCGAGGCTGCTCGCGGAATCCAACTGTTCGGCCCCAGGAATGCGATTAAGTCCTTGGCCCACACCAAGTGGGTGTACAAGAGCATCGCGCCGGCGAGAATTCGCAACAATGCCAGCGTGTGGGGATCGCTGGGCGTGAACCAAAAGCGGCTCCACCCCGCAACGACCTCCGAACACCAACTCTTAGCGGCGTGAATGAGGGAGTTCATGGAGCGCCTCCCAGGATGCCGTCTCGCGGGACGAATCCATCCTCCCGTAGATCGAAAAACGTGTCCGGGGCGTCAAGCCTCTTATGCTGTTCTCCGACTTCAAACACATCGATCATGCGGTGTTGCACGCGCGTAAGTGTTACATGCGGAGCGTTGTACTTGGACTCGAGGTGCTCTTTGAACGATCGCCACTTCAACTCGTACATGCGCCGCGCGATCTGCCACCGTTCGGCGAGTTCTGGTTCTTCGCTGATCTCTCGCGGCAGCTGAGGCGGTTGATACTGAGCGGTCAGTTGCTCGCTGAGCATGAAATGCCGATGGTAGAGCAACCTTGGCCATTCGTCGTCGAGATTGGGAAACGTCTCCTCAACCGGTTCGCGTCCGTCGTCGAATTCCATTCGAGCGCGAACTAGGTGGCTGGGGCCAGGGTTCGGAGCGAAGAAGGCGTAACCATGATTGAGATAGGCGATGTCGATATACGGCTGAAGCGTGTTCATCACGAATTCGCCGACCGGAGAAGTACCACCCGACCCCGATGCTTGCAGCATGAACGGTGGCACGAAGAGCGCGACGATATGAACGATCAGCAAGAGACTGACGACGATTCGCCACTTAGATGGCAGCTTGATGTCTGGGGGACTGGCGTCGCGGTCTGTCATCGTCGATCAACGAGCGAGCGGGCGAGATGTTAGCGAGATGCTCTTGACTATCGGCACCTTCCGAATGTCCAGACGAGACTTTGGCTCACTTTTGAGCAACCGAGACGCTCAACAAAAACCCTCGCGACGCTTGTAGGCGACGCGAGGGTGTTGCGTATCAAACTGACTGTAGCGATTCCGTTAGTTGGCGGAAGCGACCAGCTGTGCTTCGGGCTCGAAGCTAATAACCTGGTTGTCGCCAGCGGCCAACGTGATGGTCTTCTCGCGACTGATGGTTTGGCCATCTTGCTCGAAGGTCACGCGAATCGTGTAGTTTTCCCACGCTTGGCCGGCTGCCAACTTGGTCGTGGTGAACTCGCGAACTTCACCGGAACTGGTGGTTTCGCTGCCAGCCAAGAAGACCTTGGCATCGGCGGGAACGTTCAAAGTAAGCGTTGTCGAAGGTGCGGCTTCGCTCGCTTCGAGGGCGAACGCGACCCGAGCCGTACGACCAGCCGTCAGGCTGACCATCTTGGTCTCTTCAACCAACTTGCCGTTACGTTCGACTTCAGCACGAACTTCGTAGGTGTAGTTAAGTCCACTTTGCAGGCCACGCGAAACATAGCTTCGCTCGCTGCCCACGCTCTTCGTCTGAACGCCGTTCACGAACACGCGAGCGTCGCCGGGGACGTTCACGGTCAGTGTGGCTTCGGTCGCTGCGCTGGTTTGCTCAGTCGCGGCTGGTGCTGGAGGAGTCTCCGGAACGACAGTGCCTTCCTGCATCGGAGCCGAATAGTTTTTGCCGTTGCTCTGTACTGGCGACGAGTAAATCACAGTGCCACCGCTCGAACCACCACTTGAACCGCCGCTCGAACCGCCGCTCGAACCGTAGCTGCCGTAAGAACCACCGCTCGAGTAGTAGGAGACATGAACGCGATGATGGTGTCGCGGATAACTATGCCAGCGCGAGTACCAGCCACCCGAGCTTCCGCCGGAACTGCCATAGCTTCCCCAACTCCCGTGGCTGCCATAGCTAACGTAGCCGCCGGAGCTGCCACCGCTGGAACCCCATGACCCGCCACTGGATCCATAAGACCCGCCGCTAGAGCCATAAGAGCCACCGCTGGAACCGTGCGAGCCCCAGCCGGCATTCGCATCGGAAGCACCTAGCAATACTGCTGCCGCGAAAACCGCGCCGGCCGCTACCATCCCTAATTTTGTCTGCTTCATCTGAGTTCATCCCCTCGCATAACTAGTAAACTGAAACTAACGCGCAAGTTTGTCTCGTTTGACAACCTTAACCAACATACCACCAGGAAGCGAGAATTCAAGAAGTCTAGGTAGAATTTTAGGGTTGTAGTAAGTACGGCATGCTACACCGTGGGGATGGATCTGGCGGAAGAGGTCGGCGTTTGCCGAAAACCAGGACAGCAACCTTAATGTGTGGGGGTGCAGCCTCAGAACTCCTGATCCGGCGGAAAATACCGTGAACCATAATTCGTGGTCGCCTTGAATTCGTGGGGTCAAACCGGCTGACCCCACGAATTCAAGACGACCACGAATTGGATTTTGGTATCACCCAATTCTCCCGCTGCCTTGTCGAGAATCCGCTGACTCCCAGAGTTCTCGGCTCCTGGATCAGGAGTTCTGAGCCTGCTGAGTGGCGAGAGAATCTGCGGCCACATGCCATTCGTGAGTAGAAGGCACTCCGACTAGCTTGAGCGCCGAAACGATCAATAGTTTTGACCAGGCATCGGACGCGTGACGATTCGCGTGTCGCCGCCAGCTGCGAATCCGCTGCCGATGGTGGCTCCTGACAGCGAAGCGATTCGCTGAGCCACTCCAGGTTGGAAGTTGTTCAAATTGTACGAACGTTGGTAGTTGGCCAGCGCCTGTTGCGTGTCGCCGAGCTGTTCACGAATGTTTCCGAGTGCCGCCCAGGCGCGCGAGTTGTGTTGGTCAAGCAGGATTGCTTTATTGAGGTGCAACTTGGCGGTTTCATAGTCGCCAGATTCTTCGTACAGCCGTGCCAGTTCGACCCGAGCGTCGGCCAATTGAGGGCTTGAGTTGGCCCAATTCTTCATCAAATTGAATGCCCGATCTGCTCGGTTCGTTTCTTTCAACAAAACCGCGAGCCCTCGCCGACAGTCAACATGGTCCTCGTTCAAATCGAGACATTGATTGTAGAGGGTCTCGGCTTGATCGAGTTGCTTTTGATCTTTCTGCTGAATGCCGAGGCGATGATAAGTCGCCGCCATGTTGTAATAGGCGTCGGCGTTGGTGGGCTGCGAGGTAATTGCCTCCTGGAACTGCTGTAACGCCGCTTGGTGCTGGCCCTGCTGTTGGAGCCTCACCCCTTCAATGTTTTGTCCATCCGCCACCATCCGGCAGCCTGTCAAAGCCGCAGTGATCGCGACCGACGAAAGTAGCAGCCGAGCGGACTTGTTCGAGATTTGATTAGCGGCCACGGCAACCAGTCCTTGTTGATGGCGTCGAGCGATTGATCGATCAGCGCAGGAACCTGCAACCGCAGCAAGAAATCCACGGCGGAAGGACAGTACTCGCGGGAGGGATTCAATTCAAGAGCAATCATTGTCTTGCCATCGACTGTCGGTAGGATACGCAATCTAGGAGCTATCGGCAGTGAGGCCGTTGTCACTTGTCAACGTCTCGCTCTTAAGTAACGATAGCTGGTCCGTACTGGCACATTGCGACGCGTCGATCGAGACGCGGGCGTATCGAGACTTCTCGCAATCGTTTGGAGTCGCCTGATGAAGACCGTTTACTTACCAGTTGTAGCGTTAGTACTCATGAATTCACCCGCCGTTGCCGCCGACAATCTTGAACCCGTACGTTACGCGATCGCCTTGCACGGCGGCGCGGGTAGCGACTGGCTGAAGCTCGATACCAACGAACAAGCCGACGTCAAAGATTCGCTTCGTCAAGCCATAACGCTCGGCAAGACGATCCTGGCGGACGGCGGAACGAGTCTGGATGCGGTCGAACAAGTGATTCGCCACCTCGAGAATGACCCAATCTTCAACGCCGGCAAAGGGGCGGTTTTTAACAGCGCCGGTGGGCATGAACTAGACGCCTCGATCATGGATGGACGCGACCGTGCGTGCGGTGCAGTGGCCGGCGTGAAGACGGTGAAGAATCCGATCTCGCTCGCTCGGTTGGTCATGCAAGAAACGCGACACGTGTTGTTGTCCGGCGATGGTGCCGATCAGTTTGCGAAAGAGCAGGGAGTCGATCTCGTCGATCAGCAATACTTCTGGACGCAGCGGCGATACGATGCCTGGCAACGCGTGAAGCAACAACAGGCGGACGATCACAAAGGAACAGTCGGTTGTGTCGCCCTCGATACGCACGGCAATTTGGCCGCGGGCACTTCGACTGGCGGGCTAACGAATAAGCTCTACGGACGGATTGGCGACTCGCCGATCGTGGGAGCTGGTACGTTTGCCGATAACAAAACATGTGCGGTGTCGTGTACCGGCGTCGGCGAGAATTTCATTCGAAATGCGATTGCCTATGATGTGTCCGCACGGATGGCGTACAAACAGCAGCCTGTCGAAGAAGCCGTGCGTGAAATCCTTACACAGACGCTCGATCCTTCGAAAAACGGCCAGGGCGGCATTATCGTTGTGACTCACGACGGCAAGATCACAATGCAGTTCAATACCGGCGCAATGGCGCGAGCATCGGCTGATTCGGCAGGAAGGTTGGAAGTTGCGATGGGAGAGTGAGCGATAAATCATCGAACCGTGGACGATAAGTAGCCGCAGATTTCGCCCGCCTCGCCACCAGAATCTGAATCTGGAGTAGCGCCGGAGACAGGTGCTTGATACAATGGTGTGGTACTTTGATCCGCGTGGAGGGCTTGATCCTATGTCTGATCTGCAAACAGTTGAACTGCGGCTGACCGAGGTCGAACGGGAACTTGCCGATTTGAAGCGACGACTCCCGTCGGTGGACGGGAAGTCATGGGTCGAGCGAATTGCTGGCACCTTCAAGGACGATCCCGAGTTCGAAGAAATTGTGAAACTTGGGCGTGAGTTTCGCAAATCCGTTCCATGAAATGGCAGCCATCATGTTTCTGCTTGACACGGATCACGTTGTCATTTGCCAGCAGCAGCCAGCGCCGGAGTATGAGAATTTGATTCGGCGCGTTCGTCTGCTGGATCCACTCGACTTGTTCGTTTCGATTATCAGCTTTCACGAACAAGTGATGGGCTGGAATGCCTATATTTCTCGGGCCAGCGATTCGATCGGAGTCGTTCGCGGCTACGTTCGCTTAGAGCGAGTACTCGCGAATTTCTCGCACGCCCAAGTTCTTCCGTTTGACGATGCTGCCTCCGAGGTGTTTAACGGAATGAGGAAGCAGCATGTCCGCATAGGCACGATGGACTTGCGAATTGCTTCGATTGCGATCGCGCGCGACATGACAGTTCTGACGCGTAACTCGGTCGACTTCACGCGAGTGCCCGGGTTGAAGGTCGAAGACTGGACGTTGGCCTAATTTCGTGGAGGCACGCTCTAACGAAACGGCAATGCCGTCTTCATCAAATCGGTTGTCCCAATCGGCCGAGCACTGACGAACACCTCGCCGGCTTGGAAGCCGGTTGCGGCTCCGGCCAGCATGGCGGCTCCGCGAATGCGATCGAAGACGTAGGCTTTCTCGGGCGGGAACTGAGTTTCGTAGCATTGGATTGACGCGATCTTCGCATCCAGCGTGTCCGAGATATCCACCGTGAAGTGGCTGGGGAACCCGGCCAGCGTTTGCGGTTCGAAAGCGAGTCGGAAGTAAAGCTGAGCCGAAATCGCGTGGACGGGCAATCCATCGAAGTCGTCATCCCACTTGGTGAGTCGCGAGTAGAACACCGCTGCGTCGGTGATCAGCATGGCTTGCCAGTGATCGGGCGAAGCGAGAGGCGTCTTGTCGCCGAAGCCGATAACCACTTGAGGGCGATACTTGCGGAACTCCTTGGCCAGTGCGATGCGGGCTTCGAAGCCATCGAACAATCGGCGGTTGGGCAAGTCGAGAGTGACTCGCTGCTGAATGCCGAGTGTCTCCGCCGCCTTGCGGGCTTCCTCCAAACGCACTTCCGGCCCGGGGGAATTCGGTGTCGGCTCGCCATCGGTCAAATCGATGATGCCGACTTTGTAACCTTGTTTGACCAGCTTGGCCAAGGTGCCGCCGCACGCGATCTCGGCATCATCGGGGTGCGCGCCGACTGCGATTACGTCGAGTCGTGGGTATTCTTCCGCAACGTCAACCACAGCGTTAATCCTTTACCGCACTGATCAAGAAGGTCGGATTCAGCGATTCGAAGCGCAACCGCACGAGTTGCTGGGTTCCGCGTGCAATGTTGAACATCCAAACATTGGCATCACCGGCACATTCGCGCAAGGCTCCGTGGACAACACCCACACTTTCGATGCTGCCTACATTGATGACGATTCGTCCGCCCTTGCGCAGTCGAGAAAACGCGTCTTTGGCAATGCTCGCCACCGCACGGCCAGTCCCGCCAATGAACACGGAATCCGGATCGGGCAGCCCTGTCCAAGCTTCTGGAGCTTGACCGAGGATAGCAGTCAAGTTGGTCACGCCAAAACGCTGTGCGTTCTCGGTGATGAGCCGATGATCTTCGGCGTCCATTTCGATGGCATAAACCGAACCGCTACTTGCGATCTGAGCCGCTTCAATCGCCACGCAGCCGCTACCGGCCCCGATGTCCCACACCACACTCGCGGGTCCGATATCCATTTCTGCCAACGCCATCACCCGGACTTCGGCTGGGGTCAGCAAGCCTCGCTTCGGTTTCGATTGGAGAAACGCTTCGTCCGGATTGCCAAACAATCGACGCCCAATCATTTGGGTCGGTCGATCTGGCATGTTCGGGGTGCGTATCAAGACGAGCACATTGAGCGGCGAGAACTCTTGCCCGGCGAGCTCCTGCAAGTTGCATTGCGTCACGCGCTCGTCAGGAGAACCCAGGTTTTCGCAAACGTACGCGTGGAAGTAATCAATCTGTCGATCGAGCATCGCTTGGGCGACGGCGGACGGAGGGATTTTGTCGGTTGTAAAGATGCCAACTTTCTCGGCCGTGCGAACGCGTTCCACGACTCGTTCCAACGATTGGTTGGCGAGGTTAGTTAGATAGGCCTCGTCCCAACTTTCTTTCACTCGTGCGAAGGCGAGCTGCATGCTACTGACGTGCGGCACGACTTCGAATCGCTCTTTGCCGAGGTGATCACACAGATAACGCGCCGTGCCGTAGAACAAAGGATCACCGGTGGCGAGGAGTACGGCCTGCTTGTCGGCGTTGGCTTCGATTTTGGCCAGCAAGTCGTCGAAGTCAGAGCCGACCTCGATCCGATGCGCAGTTGGATTCGTGACCGACGCGAGCATCCGTTCCGCACCGAGTATCACTTCCGCTCGATCGACGAGTTGCCTTGCGGCTCCCGTCAGGCTTTCGAGCCCATCGTCGCCAATCCCGATCACGTAAACCTTTTTGGGCGAAGACAAGGTGGATCCTTTCTAAGAATGCGTTGCGTTAGAGCCGTGATTCTAAGACGCCGCGCGCGCTTCGTGAACGCCCCGAGGCATCGAACTAACAAAAACAGCCACAGGGTACAGAAGCACCCGTGGCTGATGGATTTCCGGTGTTTTCGGAAGCAAGGTAGGCCGGAACAAGTCTGCGCAGCTCCGGCATCGGTTCCACAAACTGCCGGAACTGCGCAAGCTTGGTCCGGCCTACTTCGTGTTAAACCTGGAACGAACTTCCGCAACCGCAGCTCTTGGTCACGTTGGGGTTGTCGAACTTGAATCCGCGTTGGTCGAGCCCTTCGTACCAGTCGATCGTGGTGCCTTCGAGCAGCAAAGCGCTCTTTTTGTCGACAACCACCTTCACGCCGTGATACTCGTATTCGTCGTCGCGATCGGCATCGAAGGCTTTGTCGAACTCGAGTTGATAGCTGTATCCGCTACATCCACCCGCGGCTGCACCGACCCGGAGGAACACTTCAGGCTCAAATTTCTGTTCTTCGCGAACGCGGTTGACTTCCTTCGCCGCGGTCGCTGTTAGCATGACGGCCATCTTGAACACCTCATATAGAAACGGTTTACGGTTTTTCACACACTGCTATGTCTAAAATATACAATCGACGCGATTGAGGAAAGCTCTGCAATCCAATTCTTCTCGGCTTTTTTCAGAAACTTCGCCGCCGAAATGGGTTACGGTCGGGTCAGCGAAGGCTGCTCATGCTCCGCAGACGATGGACTGCTTCGGACAACAGGCTGATGGCGAAATCGATGTCTTCCTCAGTATTAAATCGTCCGATTCCGAATCGGAGGCTCGCGCGGGTGAGATCGTCGCTCAAGCCGAGGGCTCGGAGAACGTGACTTGGTTCGGGATTCGTCGAGGTGCAGGCGCTGCCGCTGGAAACGCACAGATCCCGCATGCTCATCATCAAAGCCTCGCCGTCGACATCGGCGAAACTGCAACTCAGATTCCCTGCGAGTCGCACCTGGGGCTGGTCGAGCGCCGGCCCGTTAAGTGTCACGTGGTCGATGGAGTTGGTGAGTCCTTCGAACAGGCGGTCACGAAGCTTCGAGAGACGAGCTGATTCGCCCTCCATCTCCTCGATGCAAAGCCTCAGTGCCGTCGCACATCCAACGATCCCGGGCACATTCAACGTCCCGCTCCTTCGTCCCC
>CAUJKL010000907.1 GCA_963204995.1 Planctomycetota bacterium
CTTCTCGTTTTGGGGGGGTGATGGGGTGGGTAGTTTTTTTCGCCAAACTGTTTTTAATTTGTTAATTGTGTTGTCCTAAAAAGACTCCCGACCCCGTCTATCTCGCGTTCAAGACTCCGTCTCTTCGCGGACGCTGAATTCCAACTTCCACCGTCCTGGCATATTCGCGCCAACACACCACAGCTCGAGCATTCCCAGTTCGGTGACGCGAGACTGAAAGGTCACTGGCACATAGGCGTCGTCGGCATCAGCGTCGGCGGGCAGCGTCGCTTCCAGGGGAACCGTTTCGACCAACTCGCTTTCCTCCCAAGCATTCAACACGTCGCCGGGCCGATCGTGCTTACGAACTGCCGAGCTGAAGAAGCGGAATTGCACAGGCTCGCCCAACACCAGTCCGACTTGGCCGGAAGGAACATCGCATTGCGTACCTTCTTCCATCCCGAACGGCACGACGCACAACGCGCGAAGCGGTCGTGGTGCTCCTGGAATCGCCAGGCCCGCTGTCTCGATGCCGACATAGTACGAACGTGCCACGCCGCCACGAATGCGGACGCCACCTTGATCCTTGGCCCAACCGTAATAGGCCGCTCCGCGTGAGACGGCGTGATCGAGGTCGTGGACGCCTTCCAGCGGATCGGTTTCCGCTTTGCCATCACACCATTGACGCATCACCTCCAGCAAGCGACTCCGCAAAACGTCCGCTTTCAACACGCCGCCATTGAAGAGAACGTGCGTCGGGAACACGGAGCCGTCGGCGGAATTGCCGTGTGCCGCCAGGAATGCCGCCAGGTGGCGAGTGATACCCGGATCGGATTCAAACGGCAGCCCGATCTCTTGAAAGCCGGATGCCCGCTGCTTCTGAGGTCGATCCGCCGCCGAGCATTTGGGCAGGAAACCATCAACGAGCAAGTTTGCAACACTCGTGCGATCGACTTCGACCGACACGGTGCCGCCGATCAGCTTGCTGCCGCGTCCCAGCACCGAGATCGATTGCTTCTCCGGGCCATCGGTTGACAACAGGCTCTCTTTGGCGGCTCGGCACGAATGCCACAACGACACGGACTGCCACGGATTCAGCTTGACGCCCTTCTTCTCGAACTCGGTTGCGACAACGTGAGCCAGCGTGAGATCCATGTTGTCGCCACCGACGAGCAGATGATTGCCGACCGCCACGCGTTCCAGCGACAACGTCCCGGCCTCTTCGGTAACTCGCACCAATGTCAGATCCGTCGTCCCGCCACCGATGTCACACACGAGAACTGTCTCGCCGACCTTCAGCATCTTGCGCCAACGATCACCGGTCGTGGCGAGCCAAGCGTAGAGGGCGGCTTGGGGTTCTTCCAACAACACGAAGTCACGAGGCAAACCCGCCGCGATGGCTGCTTCGCGCGTCAGTTCGCGAGCGACTGGATCGAACGACGCGGGAACAGTCAAAACAACTTGCTGATCTGCGACCGGTGCATCGGGGAACGCGTGCTCCCAGGCTGCGACGAGATGTTCCAGGTAGCGCTGCGACGCTTCAACGGGCGAGATCTTATTGACATCGTCCGGCGCATTCCACGGCAAGATCGGCTGACGTCGATCGACCCGCTGATGACACAGCCACGACTTGGCGGCACCGACCGTTCTATCTGGTGCTTCAGCTGCACGACTGCGAGCATACTCGCCAACGGCGAACGAACGCGACGCAGTCCACGGCAAGTTAAGTCCGCCGTCAGTACCTTCTTGCTCGGTTGCCAAATAGGTGAACGAAGGCAGTGCTGTCCGCGATTCTGTGGTATCAGCGGCGACAAGTTGCGGGATGTCGAACAGCTTGACGTCAGCAGCTTCGGCGTCGAGTGCCGTGTAGGACAGGACGCTGTTCGTTGTGCCCAGGTCGATTCCCAAAACAAATTTAGCGGTCATGCGATTTCAAGTTCCACAGGTGCCACGATCGATGCTGCGTCTGCGGTGCCCGACCATGTCGGCAACTCGCAGCGCGTGGCCTGCCAGCCGTGATGAACGAGTTGGCCTCGAAATGGCGGCTCACCAGCGACGTTGCCGGTCAAGCGATATCGCCCCGCATCCACGGCGGCTGGCGTTTCGTGTGACGCACCTTCCTCGGCATCGATGACCGGTTGGAGGGCAAACAGCCGTTCCAGCGTCTTGCCACAATCACGCAGCACATCGCGCGTCGCCGCGCCCACTTGTGCGTCCGAATAGTCGCCCAGTGGTTCCATGACGATGTCAACAAACCGGGCCTCGCGTTGTAGCGTTGCTAGTAGTGTAATCGCATCGTTTCGCGTGGGAGGTTTGGGTTTGGCGGGAGCCGAGACCGCTTTCGGTGCTGCTTCGGCTTTCGCGGTCGCCGGCAGTTCCTTGCCGCTGGCAAGTTGCTGCACTCGTGCCGCGAACTCGCGGTCGAAGAGGACTTTGAAGAACGCAGATATCGCTTGGAAAATTCGCATCGACTTAACTCGGGGTTCGTAGCGGCAATCGGGTGCTCCAGGGCGAACCAGACGTCACGTGATGTAGATAGCTCACAAAAGTGGCAGGTTCGAGCCTGCCCTTGATCGTACCGATCAAAGCATTACACAACAGGGGGTCAGGAATATCTCTGCTGTGCTATGCACTGGTCTCCCGACCCCGCACGCGTATTGGTCAAGCGTTCCGGCGGGGTCAGGAGACCTGCGCCGAGCACGATTCGGAGCGAGCGTCGTAGGACGGTTTACCATGCTCGAAGATCCGACCAGTCGATGGCAAATCGTTGTCTTCACTGCTGGTTGCGTGACGTTGACGCTGACATTGTTGTGGTTGCCGCCGGGCTGCGAGAACCGCACGCTATCGCGTGGCGGCGCGCGGGCAAGCTAATCTGGATTAAGCCAGGATCTCGCTGACGACATGGCCGTGAACGTCGGTCAGACGGCGATCGATTCCGTTTTGGCGGAAGGTCAGCCGTTGATGATCGATACCCAACAGATGTAGCACCGTGGCATAGAAGTCGTAGCAATACGTCTTGCCCTCGACGGCTTGATAACCCCACTCGTCGCTGTGACCGTAACTGGTTCCCGCTTTGATCCCGGCACCCGCCAACCACGTCACAAACGAACCGCCGTTATGATCCCGTCCGTCACCTCCTTGCGCGAACGGAGTGCGACCAAACTCCGTCGTCCAGATCAATAACGTGTCTTCAAACAAGCCTCGCGATCGCAGATCTCGAATGAGCGCGGCGATTGGTTGATCGACAGAAGAGGCGATCGGCGGTAACTCGTTCGGAATGCTGCCGTGATTGTCCCAGTTACCTGTCGCTCCCTGTGGACCGCTCCAGACCTGGACGAATCGCGTTCCTCGCTCTACTAGTCGCCGAGCCAACAAGCAGCGGCGGCCGAAGTCCTCGGTAACTTTGTTGTCCAGCCCATAGGCTTTGTGTGTCGCTTCGCTCTCCTGCGCTACATCAAAAGCGTCCGGAGCGGACAACTGCATGCGGGCGGCGAGTTCGTACGATTCGATGCGCGCGTCGAGCCGCGAATCGTGCGGATGTTTTGAGGCGTGTTCGACATTCAACTGCCGTAGCAATTCAAAACCGTCGCGGTCCGCCTCACGCGTGGCGAAAGCGTATCGCTCCTTGGCGAACAAGTCAGGAACTGGACTCTTTCCCGATGCGTTAATGATCGTGCCTTGATGCACCGCCGGAAGAAAGCCCGCCGAAAACGCTCCCTTCTGGTTGTAGGGCAACCCTTTGGTATCCGGCAGCACGACGAACGTCGGTAGTTCGTCGGTGAGGTTTCCCAGACCATAAGAGATCCACGCTCCCATGCTGGGAAAACCGGGCAGCTGAAAACCGGAGTTCATCATGTAAGTGCCCGGTCCATGCACATTCGTTTTCGAGGCCATTGCCATCAGGAAGGCCATCTCGTCCACTTCTTGAGCTTGATGAGGAAAGACGCTGCTGACCCAACGGCCGCTTTCTCCATGCTGCTTGAACTTGAACGGGCTCTTCATAATCGCCCCCGGCATCGCGGTGAAACCTTCCGGCTTTTCCTGCGGCCCGAGTTTCTGACCGTGCAGCTTTTCCAATTCGGGTTTGTAGTCGAACGTGTCCATCGGACTCACGCCGCCCGTCATGAACAGTTGGATCACTCGTCTGACTTTGGCCGGATGATGTAGACCGCCGTTAAACTCCGGCTGGGCTCGATCGATTTCTGCCGTTAGCGCATCGCGTGCGAACATCTGCGAAACGGCCAGACCGCCAAACCCTCCCCCAATGTTCCACAAAAAATCTCGTCGCGAGTGTCTCATGTTCAGTCCACAAACAGGAATTCATTACCGTTAAGCAGCACGCGGCAGGTTGCCGCTAGACCATGCTGATTGGTGTAAGCGACAAGGATCGCCTGCTCGCTGGTACTCGGCTCGCGCAAAAAGATCAGTCGACAAGCCTGCGTGATTTGTTCATCGGCGGTTGCTCGATTCGCTTTCAACGTCTCCGCGAGGAGCTGACTGTGATGCAGCACGAAGTCGTTGTTGAAGACGGTTAACGACTGAAGTGCCGAAACCGAAAAACTTCGCTTCGGAGCGAGCATGCCAAGGTCTGGGAAATCCAATGACTCCATAAACGGATCGGCAATCCCGCGCCAGGCGACTCGATAGATACTACGCCGGGCAGCGGTTGGATCGTTCCAGTCGAACGCATCGTAGTCCAGCTTCGGCGTCAATTGCGAGCCTTCCAATTGCTTGAACTGCTGAACGCCTGGCCCGCCCATCGTCAGGTCGATGCGGCACGAGATCTGCAAGACTGCGTCGCGATAGGATTCTGCGTCCAGCCGACGACGGTTCATCCGCCACAACAAACGATTCTCCGCATCGATGGTTTCCGGATCGCGGCGTGTGGAATCGAGAGGTGCTGCTGTCGACGGAAGTGACTGTCGCTGATAGGTAGCCGACAGCAAGATCAAGCGGTGCAGTTGCCTGAGCGATCCCTTGGCATCGTCGCGAAACCACACTGCGAGCCAGTCAAGCAATTCGGCATGCGAAGGCGTACCTCCCATCCGGCCAAAGTCGTCCGGTGTGTCGCACAGTCCGCGTCCAAAGTGATGCGACCACACGCGATTGACGACGCTTCTCCACGTGAGCGGGTTGTCGGGCGATGCCAACCAATCCGCCAGAGCCACACGCCGCGCCGCTTCGTCGTGCGGATCATCCAGTGCAAATCGACCTTGCAATGCCGTGATGGCCGACAAAGCGCCGGGCGCTGCGACCTCGCCCGGTTTGTCGATCTCGCCGCGTCGCAAGACATGCACGACTTTGGGAGCCATCGGGCTCGCGAGTTTGTTCGCGTGCGAGTAGCTGCTGGAAACGGCATATACCACTGGCTGGGCCGGTAGACCGGCGAGTTGCTTCTCGGCTTGAACTCGTAACGCGAACGCGGCGATGGCAGCTTGCTGCTCGTCGGATCGTTGCGCGCGTGGCAACTTGACGCCGGTTCGAACCAACTCGGGCAACACGTCCGCCGTCGCGTCGTCGGCGTCGGTCGCGAACAGCTTCAGTCGCCCGATCAGATGCCCGCGTCCATGCAATTGCTTGAGCACCACAACGATTTGGCTGGACGGCTGCAGTTCAACAGGCTGATCCAATGCAAAGACCGCATGATGCGACTGGCCAACTTGCGGATAGATACCCCAGGCCGTCGCTTCGTTGCCATCCAGCGCGTGAGCAATCGTCCAACCCGCTTGGTCCCAGTCTGCCTTGGCTGTGAGAATCTTCAGCCGCGTTGGTTCACTCGCGTCGGCGTCAAGAACGAAAGCCTCGAATTCACTCAGATGCAGGTTGCCGTTATCCTGTCGACCGGGACCTTTCATCGGCAAGCTATCATCGGCGAGAACATCCAGTCGTAACGCCGTTAACTTTGTCAGCGACGTGGGGGCCGTGATGGTGTAGGTGTCTTTGTCAGGTCGAACATCCGTAGCCAGGATCGAGTTGTCATCCAGGCGTTTTAGTGTGGCACCATCGGAGGACGCGTACGTTGTCGGCGAAAGTGGCTCCCAGGCGCTTGGCTTGCTATCGAGCTGTTGTTCCCACCGAGCCACAAGCTCGTCGTGCTCGGGTGCGAGAAGCTTGGCGCGTTCGTCGCTCTTGGATGCTGCCAGCAATTCGTTCCATCGACGCCGTTCGCGGGCCACGACTGCGTCTTCGTCAAACTCGACATCGCCTTTCCCCACACCGGCAAACACGGCTTGCAACGAATAGTAATCTTCCTGCGTGATAGGGTCGAATTTGTGGTGATGACATCGTGCACAGTTGGCAGTCGTGCTGGCAAAGGCCGCCATCGTCTGCGCCACCATGTCGTCACGGTCGAGGTACTCGAACGTAACCGGTGCCGTGGAAGCGCGGCTGAGTTCCAACGGTCCCGCCCCAATGAATCCAAGCGCCGGTGTTAAATGTGGCTCGTCGGGATAGAATCGATCGGCCGCGAGTTGCTCGCGAATGAACCGCG
>CAUJKL010000908.1 GCA_963204995.1 Planctomycetota bacterium
AATCGCCCGACCGCCGCTGACACACGACGGCCGGGCTGCACTTCACCCCATGACGGTCCCGGTCATGGATTCGGTTACTTTCCTTCTGGCCGCTTGTCGAGGCCCTTTTCCGCGAACATCGCGGCCACGTCGTCCACATGCAGGCAATCGCACATGCAGGCCGTAACGCCGAAGTTTTGAATCGGTGCGATGTAGCCGTTGCAGTAATCGTTGCCCGGCTTGGCGTCGTACAGAACGCCAATCGCCGAGACCTGCCCATTGCATCCAAGTTGAATAATCTTGTCGCCGTTCTTGGCCTCGCGGCCGTTTCGATAGTGCATGACTATTGCTCCCTTCGGTTGAGACCAGATCGATGCCGGTCGGTTCGTTCAAAACAAATCGCCCGCAAGTGTCCAGCAACTGGAGTCCCAATAACGACGGTTCCGGGCGCTAATTTCCCAAGTCCGTCGACGAAACAATCCTCGCATCGCTCGCCGTAAAGCGGATGAGCGACGTTTCCGCAGCGGCAAACTAATTCCGCCTCAACAATCAAGGATCACCTCCTCCCCTTGGTAAATCACCGGGCCACATCCTACGCGCCTCATGCCCAGGCCCGGTTTGAGTTTGAGTCTGTGTCTACCGACTTCGCACCACACTTCGCGTCCGCACCACCTGACGAGGCTGACGCACGTTCTGGACGACGACACGGGCCGGACGGACAGCAAGCGCCGACACGCCGCAATGCGCGTTCTGGACGACCACCGCTTGCGGAACGACCGCGAAGGATTGGACTGCGATAGGCGCTGCGAACGTCTGCACCGCGACGGGTGCGGCGAATTGCTGCACTTGTACGGCGTGGCATTGGACGGCGAACGACTGGACGACCGCCGACGAGCACACGCCGATCGGGTCACAGGCTTGGGCCGCGACGGGCGAAGCCAACATCACGATGGCACAAATCAAAGACTTCATTTCGATACCTCCGGCTTAACGCCGCTTAGTTCCGCCGCAAGGTCCGACCGCAATTGCGCGTCGATGGTTTTCCCCTTCGGCATTGATCCGAGTAACAACGCTTTTATCGAAGCCAGCTTCTGGTCGCTGGTTAACTCTTTGCTCATGTCGAGATGCTCTCGCGCGTCGGCGTTCTCCGTGTGGCACTTGACGCAGTTCTGTTGCAGCAGCGTTTGCGGGACGACCGCCGACTTGACTTGGTTCGCCTTCGCGGCCTTCCACGCAAGGAACTCGGCGTAGTCGGGGTCGGCCGATCCGGCTTGCGGCTGCCCGTATGCTTGCGCCGTGTCGCGGTATGAATAGAGCGGCGAGCCGGGGGCAACGACGGCAACTGGCGTCGCCACCGCATACGGGACGATTGTTAATCCGGTGTCGAGAACGACAGCATTGCTGCGAACGACGCGGCAATGGTCGGCAAGCGCCGGAGTTGCCAATAGTAGTAGTGTGAGTATGGTTTTCATGCTACTGAGTCTCGTTGGTTAGTAATGGCTTCTTGCGCTGTCCAGCCCATTTTGAGTCGCCGGCGAAGCATTGATTCAGACACCGCGCACCGTGAATCTAAAAGCCACTGCGATAACGACTTCGTTTCTCCGAATGCCGCCAGCATGTTGCATCCGCGGCGATTGTTCGCCTGCTGCTGTTGTGTTGCCCACCGACAATTCCACGGGGCGTAAGGGCCGTTGTTGTCAATGCGGTCAATCGTCAGTCCTTCCATGTATCCGTTTGCTTGTGACCATTCCAAGAAAGGCTGGAACGACCACCATTCCTGACAAACCGTTATTCCTCGTGCGCCATATCGAACATATCCGGCGTCGTTCGCGTTGAAGCACCGACCTTTCATTCCATGCCATGCTCGGTATATCGCTGACTCCGAAAAGCCGTGCTTCCTGTTGTGCTTGCAAACATCAATTGCAGCTTTTTCTCGATGCCAGCACCCACATGATGTCGTAACTCCCCTGAGAATGTTGTCGACCCCGACAATCTTTGCTTCTCCGCATTCACACTCACAAACAACTCCGTGTGTTCTCTTTTTTCCGGCTTGCATATAGAACGGCACGCCAACAATTGCGAGCCGCCCAAAGCGTTGGCCTACGTTTACTTTCCTTCTCTCCACGGGTACAACAAACATCGTTCGATCCTCCCAAATAGGATTGAGCCACGGCCTCGGCAGCGACAACTGCGCGGGGCCATTTCTATCTCACGTCACTGGTCAAAAGCGCCGCGCCTCCAAAGGACAGTTCCCAGTCTTTGCGGTTCACGCGAAGGCCGCTGAGCAAGGCAAGCACGATCGGGTCTGACGTCGCCTTTAATCGCTCCGTCGACACAATGCCCAATTCCTGCTTCATCACTTCTTCGTCGATCTGGTCGAACTCGTAGGCCGCGTAAACAGCGGTTAATGCTTTCGCCAGCTCATCGACCTTCATGCCACCAGTTGCCCGCTTAACGGCGGTTTCGTAATCTTCCCGATCGCGCTCCAGCAAAACCTTTAGACGTTCAACGTCATTGAATGCGGCGATGTACTCGGCTTGTTCGGCAGGAAGGTGAAGATTCGCCTTTCCCTTTTCGACCAGGGTTGCGAAGTCGTTATCGAACGAGCGATAGCCGCGTTCGGTGTGGCAGCGAATGCACGAAATGCCTGCCCGCAATCGCTGGTCATTGCCGATCGCAGTCGAGTCGTGGGCAATGTCTGGCGGCACTTCGTCTTGGCGGTCGCCCTTGGCGTCGAACAACGCAAAGACGTGCAGGCCGTTCGCTTTGGCTGCAATGTGCTCGCTCGCGTCGTGCTTGAATTCAAAGCCCGGCACTCGCACCGGGTTCTTGAGCGGGTCGCCGTCTTCCTTGCCGTCGTATGTGACCCACGATGGGCCGAGCGGCCCCTGCCAACGCGATATGCGACGCGGCTTGTGGGTAACTCCGCTACGGAAGATCGACGCCCCTTTGTTTGCTCGCAAGGCCAATTGCGTTTTGCCGTCGACTGCCAGCGAAGCGTAGAACTCGTTGAGTGTTTTCGGTACGCCAGTGAAACCATAGTAGAACGGCGGCGTGAGCACCTTGGCGATGAAGAAATCAGCCCGCAATACAGCGCCGCCGCTGCGGGTCATTTCCGCCAGCCGCTTCGCTTGATCCAGCCCAACCCAACCGCCATCGGTGTAGACCGTGGCTAGCTTTTTCGTCGCCGGGTCGATGACTTGGACTTTCTGGTGGTAGTACGGGTCGGTTCCGGCGAGGGCTTCCCAGGCTGGGGCGCTGATCCCATAGGTGGCGAGATCGACACGTACCAATTCTCCCGCTTGCTCCGGCGTGCGAATGTTTGCAGACCTTCCCACGGAATTAGCGACGAATCCCAATACTCCGATGACATTCTTCCGCTCCTCTGCCGGCACGTTCGCCAGCGACAAATACCGCGTCGTCGCCCACCGCTCTTTCGGTACGCTCTGCAAGTCCGCGACCGCCGCGCGTACTTCGTCCGACGGCGCACCGCGACACGCCCCGACGAGCACGCCGAGTGCGAACGCCACGATGTAGCCGATGCGGCGGATCATGGCCGACGCCTCCACAGTTCATAACGCCACGGCAGCAGCGAAACCAAGTCCCGCTGCGCCGGTTTCGGAATCTCTTGTCGCTCTTTCTCAGCCAAATACTTGTCCGCACTCACCAGCCCAGAGCCGGTCTTGCGCGGTGCGCCGATGTCGGTCGTCCACAGCTTGACCTGCTCCAGCGCACGTTGCGGACTCGGATAGCTGTTGTGCATCGCGTGGAACTCGGCGAACCAAATCGCCAAGAACCCGCTGACCCACGGCGCGGCCATGCTCGTGCCGCTCAACACGCCGTACTGTCCGTTGCGGTACGTGCTCAGAATCTCGACGCCAGGGGCCGCTACGTCCACGCTGGACGGCGACGAGAACGAAGCCGGACGGCCTTTCTTGTCCACGGCTCCGACGCTAATCACGTCCGGGTGCATCGCTGGCCAAGATTCGGAATGGTCCCCTTCGTTGCCAGCGGCGCAGACAATCGTGATGCCGAACGCCAGCGCCCGTTCGATGGCCTTGATGATCGGGTTCGACTTTGCGGGACCGCCAAGGCTCAT
>CAUJKL010000909.1 GCA_963204995.1 Planctomycetota bacterium
ACGGGTACATCCTCGAAGTGTTCAACGCGATCGGAGAAACGATCGCGGTGGTCACCGTCCCAGTCTCGGCCGTGGAACCGTTGCGGGCCAGCGAAGTGCTCAGCGTGCGACCGTTTCAACAAACCGAATGAGTCGCGAGGATGCCAAAAGACAGCTTTAAGTTACTTGACGTCGTTGCGTTGACGGAAGACTTGCTCGAACGCGGTTTGGTGCGTGGTCAAGTCGGAACCATCGTGGAGTTCCTGGCTCCCGCTGTCTTTGAAGTCGAGTTCTGCGACAACGAAGGCCGAACCTACGCGTCACTCGCCTTGAAAGCATCTTCTTCTTTCGTGCCTTTCGCGGTTCACTCTTCCGCATGGGATCGGTCAGCCTTCCTTCAAGTATTTCACCAAGTCAGCCAACTCTTGTGGTGTGAGCTGTTTTTCCAAGCCGGCGGGCATGATCGAGACGGTCCCTGCCTGGCGTTCCTCGATCGTAGACTTCGCGATCTCCACCGATTTTTGGGCGTCAAGTTGCAGCGTGATCGTCTCGTTCGTTTCGTCGCGCACCGCGCCATTGAAGATTCGGCCATCGTCGGTGGCGATCGTCACTGGTTCGTAGCTGCGCACAAAGCTAAGGCTCGGAAACAGAATCGATTCCAGCAAGTCCCGCTCGCGTCGCACTTGACCGATCCGATTCAAGTCGGGACCGATGTTGCCGCCGAGATAGCCGCGGCGATGACAGGCGATGCAGGATGCCTTGGTGCTCTGAAACACTTTCAGCCCGCGCCGCAAGTCGGCCTCCGGCAGCAGAGCCAAGATTCCTTCGACCCGCTGCAACTTGCTTTCATTTTCTTGCCGGATCTTGGCCATGAGAGGTTCCGCTTGTGCCGTCACGCTCTCACCGAAACCCGACAGCTGTTCGTGCAAGCGGTCGGGGAACAACGACGTGGCCGCCGGCGCGTCCAACAGCGCGGTCACCAACACCAAGCCAACACTCACGTCGGACGACTTGGAGAACATCGCCATCAGCGGTTGCAGCTCCATCGCTCCGGTTCGCGGCAGTTGTCGGGCGACGTGTTGCAATTGTTCCGAGGTCAGCGGCGTTGATGTCAGCACATCGACGGCCAAGACGCGATTCGTCACGCTGGATTCGATTGCCACCTGCGAGCAGACAAACTCCAGCGTCGAGGGCGTCATCTCGCGCGAGCTGGCTGGCAACAAGTTGAACGCCCGCAAGCGCAGCTCTGCGTCGATCTTGTCGTCGACGGCGATACCCTTGAGCCGGGCAACCGTTTTCTCGTCCAACTTGCCGTCGCTCAGTCCGTTCAACGCGGTCAAGGCGGCGCGAATCACACCGCTCGATCCAGATAACCCCTCATACAACGGCTCGGCCCACGCGGCTGGCAACGGCTTCTGCCGACTGGCGGCCATCGCATTGAGCACCGTCAGACGCAACGAATCATCCACCGTCGGACTCTTCAACGTAGCGGCCATCGCTTGTTGGACTGCGGCGGAACTGGCAAAACGCCGCAACCGATCGCCCAGTCGTTCGAGTAGCCGCTCGTCTTGTTGCGGTTGACTCAACTCGGCGCGAATCGCCTCGACAACAACGTCGCCCCAATTCGCATGCCGTTCGGCTAGCCACCACGCCGCATCGTTCAACAGTTCTGCGCTTGAAATCAGCAACGGCTGGATGTCCACGGGCAGCAGGTGATCGCCACCTTCCATCTGGTCCAACGCGATCAAGGCCGCACGGCGAATTCGGTCGTTGTCCGACACGATGAAGTCTCGCAGCGTTGCCGGATCGTTCAACTCCATCGCGGCGTAGATCAACGAGTGTTCGAGGAAGCGGTCGACCTGGCCGTCGAGCACGGTTGCGGTCGGCACAGCAGCGAGCAGTATCGGGATGTCGCTCGACGAGCCGATTCGACCCAACGCTTCGGCAGCGGCACGGCGGTTCTGCGGCGGGCCAGCTTGGATCACTTCCGGCAGATCCCGCGCCGCAAGTTTGTCCTGGTGGACGCTGATCGAGTGCAAAGCGGCTTGCCGGACGGTTTCGTCCGCATCGGCGAGCGAATTCCGTACGGCTGCGCGAGCTTGCGGATCGTCGATCCAAGTCAGTGCCCAGACGGCTTGCAAGCGATGACGCGGGGCGTCCGATGAAGTGAGAACTTGCGTCAAGGCTTCGACCGCCGCCGGCCCGCGCTTGCCAATCTGCTGCCGCGCCTGATTCCGCACGGCGAACCGCTCATCATTGAGCAACTCCGCCAACGCGGCTTCGCTCAACGTGTTCCACGCGATCTTGCCGCCGCGCGGATCGGCGACGGGCTTCGAATCAGTACGACGAATTCGATAGATCCCGCCGAGGACATCCGCCTTCTCCAATTGCGAAGTCGGACAGCACAGCCGAAACCAGCCGCCCGTATCGACGACGATGACGCTGCCGTCCGCGTCTTCCAACACGTCCGTCGGATGAAAGTCAAGGTTGTCGCTGACGAGCAAGTCACTCGTATCGGCTGCAAACGTTGCTCCCTCATTCGTCAACACGTGCCGAGTGATCTTGTGCATATTAAACAAGCAGGCCAGCACGTTGTTCTGGAAGTCACTTCCTAAGCCGCCCGATTCGAGCCGCGCCAGGCCACAAGGTGCCGCCGCGCCGAGATGCGATAGTACCGGCATCAGGTCGCCGGTGCGCGGATGATTGCCGAGTGCTCCATGGTCCTTGCCGTAGACGCCGCCATAAACCGCATGGATCAGCCCGTCGCGTTGGCCCTGATTGGGATGCACAAGAAAGGTGGTCGTAAAGATCCGCTCGCCGCCCGGCGTGAAAACGACTTCGACCGGGTTGTCCATGCCGCCGGTCATCACGTGTTCATACGGCCCGCCTTCCGGCCTGCGGCGAAAGATGTGTGCGGCCTTCGTTTCAATCGGCGGTTTGCCGGGTCGCTCGAGCGACTGTTCCGCGAACGCGCCTTTGCACCAATACATCCAACCGTCCGGCCCGAGATACGGACCGTGTAGATCGTTCGCACAATGCGTCAACGTCTGGCCGTCGAACCAGACTTCGCGCTTTTCTGCGACGCCATCGTCGTCCGCATCCGTAAACTTCCAGATCTCGGGCGGCGCGGCCACATACAAGGAGCCGTCGAACCAGCACGCCCCTTCCGGAAACATCAGCTTGTCGGCGTAGACGGTGCTCTTGTCGAACCGCCCGTCGCCATCGATGTCCACGAGTCGCAGGATGCGATGCGGCCGTTTCTCGCGTTGGACTTCGACCGGCTCGTTCGAGCCGCTGGAGTCCGTCACATACAACCGCCCCCGTTCATCGAAGTCGGCGCTCACCGGGCGATCCACCAACGGCTGTCCAGCGACGTGTTCGACCGTGAATCCGCCGGGTAGCGTGAACTTGTGACCGTTGAGATCAAACTCGGTCGCGGTCGCGTGAACCGTGAAGAGGAGCATTGCCAACCACGACAGACACGAAAGGGCACTAGACGCTTGCATAATGTTTCTCAGGTTCTGTTTCTCTCACGTGTTTCGTACCTTGCGTGGTTAACATTCTATTCCATTTGGTAACGCCTGCAAATTGTGTGGCGGACTCGTCTGGAGTGCTGTGACTTGTCACAGCTTTCCCATTTTCGGGCGCAGCCCTCTCGCCTACGGAGTTGTCGCGAGCGTGAAAGTCGCTGCGCGACGGAAAATACCAAAGCGGTGACAAGTCTCCGCAGTCCAAAACTATGGAGTGCTGTGACTTGTCACAGCTTTCCCATTTTCGGGCGCAGCCCTCTCGCCTACGGAGTTGTCGCGAGTGTGAAAGTCGCTGCGCGACGGAAAATACTAAAGCGGTGACAAGTCTCCGCAGTCCAAAAGAAGACGCCGTTCGTCACTTAAACTTCAGCCAGCGGGGCTGTCGCATCGCCGAACTTGTCGAGTTGCACACCCATCTTGTCCATCATGCTGAGATATAACCGACACATTTGGCGATCAGAATTCCCAAGATAGTCAAGGTTTTGTCCGCCCTTCAATTTGCCGCCAGCACCGCCGATCAGTACTACCGGCAACTGCGTGGCGTCGTGATGGCCGTTGAGCATGCTGGAGCAGAGCATGACCATCGAGTTGTCTAGCGCGGTACGTTCGCCTTCCTGGATCGCGTCGAGCCGGCGGGCGATGTAGGCCACTTGTTCCAGGAAGAATTGATTCACTTTCAACCAATCGTCGGTGTCGTTGTGCGACAGCAAGTGGTGAATCATGTAATCGACGCCCAGGTGCGGAAACCGCAGCGTGCCGTGATCGTTGTTCAGCTTCAACGTACAGACGCGCGTCGTATCGGTCTGGAAGGCCAGCACCAGGATGTCGCACATCAGCCGCATGTGTTCGACGATGTCTTGCGGATAGCCGTCTTGCGGTCGCGGGATGTTGGGCTCGGTCAGCGTCGGCCGCCAGCCTTGCAACTCGCCGCGCCGGCCGGCTTGTGCGATCCGCTGCTCGACTTCGCGGACAGAATTCAAATACTCGTCGAGCTTCTGCTGATCCAGCTTGCTGATATCGCGGCGGAAGTCGTGCGCGTCGGCCAGCACCGCGTCGAGCACGCTCTGGTCGCCACGTTGCGCCTTGTCCTTGAACAAGTGATCGAAGGCCAGCGCGGGATAGACTTCCAGCGGTGTTGGCGTCGTCGGGCTGCTCCACGAGATATGTGAGCTGTAGAGCATCGAGTAATTCTTATGAACCGAAGGATTCGCCTTCTCGCAGCCCAGAACGAGACTGGGCAGCTTCGTCTGGTGCCCGATCCGCTGGGCAATCACCTGGTCGACACTGGTGCCGGACATGATCGTCCCGCCCGCCGAAAGCGGCGCGCCGGACAGCAGGTTGCCCGTCTGTGAGCTGTGAATGTTGCCTTTCAAGGCCTCAGCGTTGTACAAGCCGCGGATGAACGTCAGCCGATCGCGAAAGTCGTTCAGCGGATGCAGCACTTTGCCGAGCTCCATCGCCGGGCCTTCGCCCTTGGCCCACCATTCATTCCGATGATAGCCGCATCCGGAAAAGAGGATCGCCATCCGCGTCGGCGGCTCATTCAGTTTCGCGGCATTCTGCGCGTCATCGCCGAACGCTCGAACCGACTCCAGCCACGGCAAGGCCATCGACACGCCAAGACCGCGAAGGATCGTCCGGCGAGAGAGTAGTGTGTCGTTCACGTTAAGTCTCCGGGGGCTTCCTTTTCAAACTGTGCCTTCACGTCACGCAATCGATCATTCACGCCCAACTTCGCGGCCCATGTTTGCATGTAGTCTTCGTCCAGTTGGCCTTGAGCGAGAAAGACATCGAAAACGTCTCCGATGTCTCGCGGCCTGGAAGCAATCAACTTTAGCAAAATCAAATCTTCCGCCGAGACGACCCAGGCAACCCCGGCATCCAATTCAGCCAGAACACGGCGAGCTAAAACGCTTTCTTGGAATTCCGACTCCGCGAGAAATATGTCAATATCAATCGCCTTGCCTTCTACCCATTGTCGAATCCGGACCAAAGGCATCTCGGCGACAAGATCCACCCAACCAGCCGCGAACGCATCTGGCACGGAATAACCAAGCTGCTCGACCGCGGAATACAATTCGGGAAGCCGATGTCGTTTGATGCTGATCGTAAAATCAAGATCATGTGTCGGCCTGGGAATCCCGTGTGCTCCGACCGCAATGCCACCCATGACTGCATACGTGATTTCAAGCTCTTCAAAGAGCCTTACGAAATCACGCATAGGCTGGACCAGATAATCATCCATTTGTTTTGCGAGTGCGAGCGATCGCCTCGAGCATCCTCCGGTTCCGATCATCATTCTGAATGCGAAGCAGTTGAAATCGCCGATCAATCTGCTCTGTAGTTCCACGAAACATTCGCGGACCGTTTTCACTAGTCATCGCCAACGTCAATCTCAGACGTTCGCTCATGGTCATCCGGCGATAGGATTCGAGTGTTTCAGGGTGCAGCATAATTCGTTCTGACTCGTGGCAAAACCTCAGGCCAGTTCTCACTCCGTTCCGCGAATCTTACGGAACTGATCGCTCAGCACGATCGCTTCGACGGCCACGCTGAATCGGTAGTCATTCTTTTCCAGGTCACTCACCATTGTATCAAGTAGCGGCTTGTCGGAGAGTTGCACTTCGCGACCCAGCGAATAGCCTAGCAGTTTGCGGCAGAAGTGTCGCACGATGTCGTCACGGCGATCGTTCAGCAAATAGTTACGCAAACCGTCGATGCCCTCGATCGTCTGGCCGTCGAGCAGCGTAGTGGTCGTGTCGACGGCCGTCGGTCGCAAGCGTCCGATGGCATCGTATTGTTCCAACGCGAATCCATACGGATCGATCTTCAAGTGGCATCTCGCACAAGCTTCGACCGAGCTGTGTTGCTCGATCAACTGACGCGCGGTCAGCCCCTGTGGCGGCTCGTCGGGCAAAATGGGGACGCCTGCTGGCGGTCGGGGCAGCCGTTCGCCGAGCAGCGTTTCGTACACCCAGTTGCCGCGCAAGATGGGGCTGGTGCGCGACGCGCCCGATTGGCTGGCGAGGACGGTGGCCATCGCGAGTATTCCGCCACGACCGTGCGAGCGAACACCATCGACGCGTTGCCACTCGGTAGCCCGACTGTCGATACCGTAATGTTTGGCCAACGCTTCGTTGAGGAACGTGTGATCCGCGTCGAGCATGCTCAGAATCGAGCCGTCGTTGCGGAACATGTCTTCGAAGAAGAGGACGGTCTCTTCGTACATGTCGTCGCGCAACTCGGCGAACTCGGGATAGAGCTTCTCATTTTTCTCGGCATCTCGATCGAAGTTCCGCACGTGCAGCCACTGGCAGGCGAATTGAATGGCCAGCCGACGCGTGCGCGGGTCTTTTAGCATCCGTCGCGTTTGCGCGAGGAGTTCGCTGTCCTCGTTTAACGGCCAGCCGGAGGCGTCGGCTTCGACAGCTGCACCTCGCTCACGCCTACGGCTGGCCGTTAAACGATTTGCCTCCGCAACTTCGCGCAATTCAATATCCGGCGTCGATGACCACAAGAAGTAGCTGAGTCGGCTGGCGAGTTCAACGTCGGTGACTGGCGCGGGCGTGTTGCCCGCTGCGGGTTTCTCATGCCGATACAGAAACGCGGGAGAAGTGAGCACTCGGGCCAGGGTCAGGCGGATCGCTTCCTCATGCGGGATCTCAGCTTTGCGGAGCATTTGATAGAAATCTCGCAAAGACTGCTGCTCGGGATTGGTCAGCGGGCGTCGCCAAGCACGAGCGGCGAAATCCAGCACCGCGTTCAGATGCGATGGCTCGGTGTCAGCCAGCCGCTGGCGAAACTTCTCGGCGCGTTCGCCGATCGGCTGTTTGAGTGCTTCAAATTGCGGGACAAGATCGGGCCGATCCTGCGTCGCGAACTGCGTAATCTGCTCCAACGCGACGACCAACTGCAATGGCTCTTGGCTGACGTAGTACAACTCGTCCCATAGCCGATCTAGTTCGGAGACTTGACTGTCGTCGAGCATCAGCCGTTTGAGATGTCCGTCGTCGCGGTGAAACAGCGTCAGCGTGACGACTTCGTCCACCGGCACGATCTTCGCGTAACACAGGGCCGCAGGGAACAACTCGCGGAACTGTTTGATAACCGCCTCGGCCTGCTCGGGCGAATCAGGTAACGTGGCGCGCAGCTCATCCGGCAGCGCGGCCAGTGCGACCGCTTCCATCCAAGACTTTGGACCAGCCTCCCGCCCAACTTGACCAACCGGATTGAACTTCCAGAGTGCCTGCTGTTTTGCCTGGATGTCGGTTGCCAGCGCCGGGGCGTCCGCGATCGTTGCTTTTTGCCAAGTGCTGCGCAGTGCGGCGAGGAGCGACAGCGGTGTGCCGTCAGCCGATTCGCCGGACAACGCCTGCCATAGCGTTGCCAGATAACGAGGACTCAACGATCTCTCGTGGGCCACGGCTTCGATGGTCTTCTGGCCGCTTGTCAGCGCGTCGCGCTCCGCAAGCGTCGCCGCCAGATACTTCTCGATGGGCAACACGCCGCCTTGATTCGTATCGAACTGGATGCCTTGCAAGTTGACCGCTGAGCCGCCGCCGTCTTCGGTAAACTGCCGATAGAAGGCTTGAATAGCAGCCAGCAAGTCATCGGTGTGATCGCGGCGCGAGGTATGCGGCGAGAAGCGAATCCCATCCGGCAGCAACACCGCATGCTCGGCGACGGCCTTCGCTGCGTCGAGATACTTTTGCACGAGCGAGGGCGACATGCCTTGAGCGCTGCCCGTGTTGGTAAAACCCTCGCCCGCCGCGCCGTCGACGGGAAACTCGCGCGTCGGATCGAGCGAGTCGACGCCGGTCAGATCTTGGATCGTGTAGGTGTACTCCGCGTTGCTCAGCCGCCGCAGCACGATCGGCCCCGGATCGCCGGCGTTGGCGAGTGCTTCCGCGTTGAGATACGTCTCGACCCACCCGCGAAGTTGTGTTCGCTGTGTCTCGCTGAGCTGCTCGCTGTCTTCAGGCGGCATCTCGCCGTTGTCGAGCATCTCGGCGACCTTCTGCCACGCCTTCGGATCGCGCCGCACTTCGGCGAACGTGGCAAAACGCTGAAGGTCAAGTTCGCCTTCCGCCTTGTCGGTCGAATGGCAGTCCAGACAGAACTGTTTGAGGATCGAATGGACCTGCTCGCCGTATGGTTTCTGGAGATCGTTGAACGAGGCGTTTTCATCGGCAACTGCCGCTATGGCAACGAACAAGCTCGCGAGGAATATGGCGCTGACCGATCGCGTGTCAAGACCCGAGTGTTCTCTTCGATTTAGCGAGGAATGCATCTCAAATTGTTCCAGGGCGAAATGTATATCGATCTTTCGTGCATGTACCAACGCGTCGACCGGATTTAATTCCAGTCTACGGCCACCGCGCGAAACCAGGAAGTTATTTCGTGAGCATTGCAATGGAGCGGGCGCGGCGTACGAGTGAATTCTATCTTGCTGGCCCAAGTGTTGAATCCCGGCTTGCAGCAACGGATCGACGCGGATCCACGCATCAAGGACCGCTTCCTCAGCGGCATTCCGGCAGGCCGTTTCGGTAGCACGAATGACATCACAGGTCTACGTTTCTCCTGCCCTCCTTCGCCACGACCCAAGAGTTCGTGCAGTCTTCACCGGCTGTCGGTATAACGGAGACATGCTCGACGCTCCTGCAATCACCGCACAGCCTTCTGCTCGCCACCGCACGTGGTTATTGCTCGCGCTGCTTCCGATCATTGCCGGAACGCTGTGGCTGGCGTCGTGGCCGCCGTGGATCGACGGTGCGAGTATCACCAAAGATGGGGCGTACGTGGTTACGAACACTCGGATGACTTGGAATCCAGAGCAGTGGGAAGTACGCCGACTCGATTTGCGGACTGGTCAGACGCAGCGGATGCCGCGCCTCGCTCGCACACCACCGTATTTGTTCTCGCCGGACAACCGTTGGCTGGACACCACGCATGACGGGGACCGCTTTGAGCCTGTCTCGTTGGTTCGTGTGGATGACTTCAGCGAAGCGCCAGGATCCGATACCAGTGAATGGAAGTCTCCGCCACACTTCTTGGACAATGACAACGTGGTTGTCTTCGATCACGACGACGATCTGCGAATCGTCAATCTTAACGACGGTACGGAACGCGGACTTCCGCTACCACAAACCAAGGGATTCCGATACGCGTTTTCGCTTGCTGCACCCGACCGATTGATCGTGGGAGACGTTCGCAATCCAAGGGGTAACGAACCGAATTGGCTGGTTTCGCTAGAAGCGCCGATCAAAGTTCTCGCGGAATGGAACTCGAATTGGCGGCATAGCTGGTCGCAACACGGTGAGTCCATTTACACATTGGACGCTGACACTGATCGGCTAAAGGAATTGTCAGTCCGAGACGGGAGCGTCGTCAACGAGCATTCGCTGGACCCACTGTTTGAAGAATTGCCAGACGCGGAGCTTGGGATTCTGTTGGACCAACGAAAAGCGGTAGTCGTTTGGTCTGCCGCGAACAATCGATGCTACCTCTATGAATTCGAGCAGGCTGCGGTTGTCGATTGCCTGCCTGCGGACGTTGCCGGAATCGACATGTCAACCGACGAATCGTTTATGGTGGTCGGAAGCATGAGCGGAGCGAATTCGATTGGCGTGTTCGACTTGGCAGTACAAACGCCGCGTTGGCGGTATACGGACGATAACAGAATTGTCGCCACAAGGTTAACTCCAGACGAACGGCATTTGATTGTCGTGGCAAAAGACGGATCAGTGAAGCTTCTTGATGTTTCAACGGGAGCCGTATTGCGAACCTACCGCAGTCGAGCGGCTAACGCACCGGTATTTACTATTGTTCTGGTTGGCTTTGCCGCGTGGTGTCGCCTATGGGTTCGGGCTGGCGTGCGGGCCAAGGCTTGGCCGTTGTTTGACGCTGTATTCCTGAACGGATTGATCGCAGCGGCGTTCATCGTGCGAGTGAACCTATCGGGCTCGATGCAAGATCCTGGTCGATTCGCCTATCAAACGGCTCAATCGCTGTTTGCAAGTTGGCTGGTGTTGCTGACTTGCTGGGGCGTCTTCGGACGAACTCGGTGGACGCTACGGATACTGGCTCCGCTCCTTGGGATTGCGGGTACGTTCGCGGTTGTGTTGATCAACTTTCGAGGCGACCATTACGGCGTGTGGCAACTGGTGGTCGGTGCGGTTGTCGTGGCCGCAGTTTGCGCACTGTGGTTCGGGCTGCTGAAACGCTGGGGCTGGATGCTCAGCCGCGCGGGCTCGTTGCCGCAGACAGTTGTCAAAGAACGGCGTGGCATCCCACTTCGAGATCTATTCCTGATCACGGCAGCCGTCGCAGCACTGCTCGCGGTCGTACGTTTCGTGTCGCCACACATGTTTGCGGCGCGAGAGGCACTGGAATTATCGATCATCATCACAACCGTGTCGTTGACGGGTGTTGTGGCGACGTGGGCGGGGCTCGGCCCGAGTCACTGGTGCTGGCGCCTGCTGCTGGTGACGCTGATCGTGCTCGCCGCAGGCTCTGTGCTTCCGGCTGCATTTGCGAACTTGCGACACTGGCAGAATTGGATGTTCACGATCAAATACCAAGCCTTCATTGCGTTGTTCGCCTGTGGCACGGCATTGATTTTCCGAGCATACGGTTGGCGACTACGCAGGCCGTTGCGAAATTGATGCAGGAACACTGATCAACGCTGATCGTCGCGAATGGAGCCTTCGTGAAGGCCTTCGATTAGTGTTTATCAGTGTCAATTAGTGGTCCGTAACGAACAACCGTTCTCTGTTCGAATAGCATACAATCGACCTTCCAAGGAATACCTTAGCGCCCCACCTAAAGGAACTTGTCATGGTTCGCTATTTGATCACCGCTCTCGCTTGCTTAATATCTTTGGTCATCGTTCGAACTGTGCTGCCCGACGAACCAGCGGCAACGACTCGCGTCTACCAGAACCAGCTCGTCCGTATCGAACATCCCAAGCCGCTGCTCGCCGATCATCCGGAGTTCTTCGAACCGATCATCGAACAAGCTCACTTCGAGGCACCGCCGTTGGTCGTTGATGAGGCAGCTGACCTCCACGTGCGAGCGTGGCGGTTTTCTTACAACGCGCGCGGCATTATTGAGATGCCAAATCATTTAAAAGCTTCGCAGACGGCCGTGATCATGGTTCACCCGTGGGGCATCGACGACGGACAGGGTTGGAACACGCCGGAGCCCGCCGGCGTCGCCGACTTTTGTACGAAGGAGAAGAATCACCGCGCCGCCCGGCACACTCGCGAGATCGTACGGCCGTTCATCAACTCGCTGCGCGGCAAGGCGGCCTTCGTGATGTACAGCCTGCCTGGCGGGAAGGATCCGATTAGACAGAAACTCTACCGGTCGTTTGACCACATGCCGAGTGCAGCCGAACGGAAAGCAGGCGTTGGCGAACTAAGTGCCAAGTTGAAGAACTTTCGTTACGAAGGCGAGCCATTGCCGGCAGAGTTAACACTGTCGCCAGACAAGCCGGTGATCGACTACTTCCGCCAGTTTCCTGGACTCGACGCCGGAGCCAAATACAACCATGAAGGCTTCTGGAGTCTGCCGATTCCAGTCACATCCGATGTCGATGTCGCTCCGGAGGATGTTGTCATCTACGATGCAGAAGGCTACGAGCCTCTGAAGAAGTTCTTGCAAAGTCACGGAGTCCGCCACATCTTGTTGACGGGATATGCCACCGACATGTGCTTTTGCCGCACCACCGCCGGATACGAGAATCTTTCCAAAGATTTTAATGTGTTTTTGGTAGGCGACGCCTCGCTGGCGACTTTTCCCGCCAATACGTCTCCGCGCTTCGCGGTCAACGCGGCTATCTCCCTCGCCGCACTCAATCAACTCGTGACGCAAGTCTCCTGGGTGAAATTGGATCGATGATGATGAACGCCAGGGCTGTTATCATTGTTTCGTATCGATGCGTTCCTCGTAAGACAAGCCCGAATGGGCCACAGCATTTGCCGGGGCCGTAAGGCCCCGGTGGCTATCTCGAACTCCAACGGAGCCCCGAAAGGGGCGACACAGTGGACGAACGTCGCATTGTGTCGCCCCTATCGGGGCTTGGCGTTCAATATGCAAACGATTCCGGGGCTTCACAGCCCCGGCAGTGGTTGTGCCGACCCTTCGGGCCGAAGATATTGCGCATGATCTAAAGCTTCACCCGACACGTAAAAAAGCCCTGGACCATGACCACCCCTCAACAACACAACGATCTATCACGCCGCACGTTTCTGGCAAGCTGTGCTGCTTCGACGATGGGCCTGGCCGCAACTGGCTCGCACGCGGCAGAGGCCGAGCCTCGGAAATCAACCGACGGCAAAGCCCGCATTGCGATCACCTTCGATCTCGAAATGAGCCGCAATTTTCCCACGCGCGAGACGACGCACTGGGACTACGAGAAAGGGAACTTGAACGAAGAAACCAAGCGGTATTCCGTTGAGGCAGCTCGCCGCGTGAAAGAAGCGGGCGGATTGATGCACTTCTTTGCCGTGGGTCGTGTCTTCGAACAAGAAAGCGTCGACTGGCTGCGCGGGATTGTCGAAGCCGGCCATCTCGTAGGGAATCACACCTATGATCACGTGAACGTCACGGCGACGAAGTTGGAAGACGTCCAATTCCGGTTTAGTCGTTCGCCCTGGTTGGCCGAAGGCAAGAATCCTGCCGACTTGATTCGCGATAACATTCGGCTCTGCGAACTCGCAATGCAAAACCGGCTCGGCATCAAGCCCGCCGGTTTCCGCACGCCAGGCGGATTCAGCAACGGCTTGCGAGATCGGCCTGATGTTCGAGCGATGCTGCAAGAGCTGGGATACAGTTGGATCAGCAGCCTGTATCCGCCACATCCTTACACGGAGCCAATGCAGGAGCCGTCGCGTGCCATCGTCGACGCGATCGTCGCCGCACATGCAAACTCGCAACCCTTCGCCTATCCAGACGGATTGATCGAGATCCCGATGAGCCCTATCAGCGACATCGGTGCCTTTCGAACCTGCCGCTGGAAGCTGGATTGGTTTCTGGCGGTGATCCGCGAGTTGGTCGAATGGACCATCGAACACCGAGCGGTCTTCGACTTCTTGGCTCATCCGTCGTGCCTGTACGTCGTTGATCCCGAGTTCAAAGCCGTCGAGCTGATTTGCGATCTTGTTAACAAGCACAGTGACAGCGCCGCAATTGTCCACTTGAATACGATCGCCCAATAGGTAGGACGGGTCTCCTGGCCCGTCCCTCCGTCCGTCCGTCCGTCGTAGTACGGGCCAGGAGACCCGTTCTACGACCCTTGTTTCTTCGGCGAACCTTCGAACGCTGGTTGTGCCATGCCGACGGCATCGAGAATCCAAGGCGTCCACACGAGCGCGACTTGCTCCACGGTCAGATCGGATTTACGCGGCTTGATCGGCGACTCCTTCAATTCCAACGTGTCCTCCGTGAATTGCGCACGAAGTTGTTCGGTCTCACGTGTGAACTCTTCCTCCAAGGCAACCAACTGCTCTTGGAGTGTCTCGACCGTCTCCTCGGCCCGTGCGACATCGCTTCGCTCCTGAGCGATCTTGCCCGCCGAACGCATCGAAGTGGCGGCGCGGTTGACACTTGTCGCGCTCGCCAACTTTCTGCCGAATAATGCTCCGAGTACGGTGGAACCAATCGACGCGACCGTTGACCAAGTCTGTTGCGTCACTTGGTTCTTCTGGACTTGAACAGCCTGCTCCGCTTTGCGAATTCGTTCCTCCAACGTCTTCAACTTCGGAGCGTATTTCTTTCGCAGCTTTTCCACTTCGAGATCGCGTTGCTCGCTGACGGCTTGCTTCAAGCGAACACGAAAGTCGCCCTCCGCCTCCCCGGCTTTCGACTTCATCTTCAACAGCGGACACTCGAACAGCGACAGAGAATGATTCTGATACAAATGATTCTTCAACGCCGTCTTCCAGGAAGTGTATTGCTTGGGCTGTGACAACTCCGACGGTAGCTCGGCGAAATCGGCTGCCGTCTTGGGCTTCGTATCAAGCTCGAGTTGGTCGTAGCTGATCGGACTCGTCCCCGCCCAGAGATCGTCGGGCACGTCACCACCGATTCGCGGCATCAACGCCACCGTTTCCCAGACATCGATATCGTCGCTCGTTTTTGAAAAGTGAACGCGGGCCCGCCCGATCACAGCCGGTCGATAGATCAGTCGCTCGCCACCACGCGGTTCGCGGCGCGGGGCTACGAAGACCTCATCGATGCCGGGCGGTAGGACCGGTCGTGGGTGCGGTGTGTCGGGCGTCGTAATCGGCTCGTTCGCCGCCGCGCCGTTTTCGACGCGGGCTTGCTTCTTGGCCGCCATCAGCGAGCTGATTTGAGCGCGGGACAACGGTCCACGCAGGTAGGAGAGCGCCCACCGCGTTTGAAATACCACCGGTGCGTCGTCGTGGACATTGTTCATCATGAACACGCGATTGCCGAGTCCGGCGAGCGTCGCCTCCATCCGAGACCGGTCGAACGTGGAACCTGCCGCGGCAGAAGCGCCCTCCAAGCCTTCGAGCACGCGCGCCTTATCTCGCTCGGTCTGCAAACGCCCCAGAAACCATGTGCCTGCGTTCGACAGTCCCTTATAGTCGAGATCAACCGGATTCTGAGTTGCCAAAACAACTCCCAGCCCGAAAGCGCGTGCCTGCTTCATCAACGTCAGCATCGGCTGTTTCGAGGGCGGGTTTGCTATCGGAGGGAAGTAGCCAAAGATTTCATCCATGTACAG
>CAUJKL010000910.1 GCA_963204995.1 Planctomycetota bacterium
GAAACTGGCGGCTGCTTACGGCATGGCGATCACCACGACGATGGTGATCACCGCGGTTTTGTTGTACGTCGTCATGCGGAAGCGCTGGCAGTGGTCGCAAGCGTGGGCCTTGCCCGTGATTGGATTTTTTCTGACCATCGACTTGCTCTTCTTCGGAGCGAATCTCGTCAAACTGTTTCAAGGTGGCTGGTTACCGCTGCTGTTAGGAGCGACGACGTGCGTTGTGATGCTAGTCTGGCAAAATGGCCGGGAGATCGTTTGGCAGCAGTTGAAGGCTGGCGCGACTACGATTGACGACTTTCTAGCCGACATTCGAACCAATCCGCCGCTGCGAGTTGACATCCCGGCCGTCTATCTGACCCCCAACAACGACACCATCCCACACACGCTGTCCAGTAACTTGCGGCACAATCACGTACTCCACAAACCCGTGGCATTGCTGTCGATCGTCACCGAGGAGATCCCCTGGGTCCGTCTCGAAGACCGCATCGAAGTGACTCATCTTGGCGAAGGCATCTATCGCGTGATCGCTCATTGCGGCTTCAAGCAACGACCGCACGTTGTGAACCTCATGCAGCAGTGCCGTCAACACGATGTCGATTTCACCAGCGAAGACACGACGTTCTTTCTCGGGCGGCTTTCCTTACAGCTCACACGCCAGTCGCGTTTCGCCAATTGGCACAGGCGGCTCTTCGCCTGGATGCTGCACAACTCGCACGACGCCAGCGCCTACTTCAGCATCCCGCCCGAACAAGTCGTCGAAATCGGACGGCGGCTGGAAGTGTAAGGTTAGTGCGATCAGCCGCTGGGATTCCGCCAGTGCCGCCCGTCCTTGGCCAGCAGTTCGTCCGCTTCTTTCGGCCCCCAAGATCCAGCCGAATAGTTGGGAAACTTGCGGGCAGGCAGGTTCGACCACACGTCAAGTATCGGCGTGATCGCTCGCCAGCCGGCTTCCACGAAGTCAGCCCGCTGGAACAATGTTTGATCGCCGTTCATGCAATCGTAAAGCAGCGTCTCATAACCAATGAACGGAGTTTGGCGGAAATAATCGGCGTAGTTGAAATCCATTTTCACCGTCTCCGTCTGCACGGCAATCCCTGGACGCTTGGCTTCGAAGGATAGCGAAATGCCCTCATCTGGCTGTATGCGGATGATCAAGCTGTTGGGCTGCATGTGCTCGACAGCCGTTTCGCGGAACGGCATGAACGGCGCTCGCTTGAACTGAATGGCGACTTCACTGACTCGCTGTGGCAGCGCCTTGCCGGTACGTACATAGAACGGCACATCCGCCCAGCGCCAGTTGTCGATGGCGACCTTGAAGGCCGCGAACGTCTCGATGTTGGAATCGGCGGCGACGTTCGGCGATTGGCGATAAGCGGTAACCGGTTGACCGGCGACTTGCCCCGCGTCGTACTGACCGCGGACGGCGGCCGACAGCACGTCCCGTTCGTCCAGCGGACGGATCGCTTTCAAGAGCTTGGCCTTTTCGTCGCGAACGGCGTCGGCCTCGAACGAACCTGGCGACTCCATCGCGACGAGCGACAAGATCTGCAGCAAGTGATTCGGCACCATGTCACGCACCGCACCGGCGTGATCATAGTACGCGCCGCGATGTTCGACTCCGACCGTTTCCGCAACCGTAATCTGCACATGGTCGATGTAGCGGCGATTCCAAATCGGCTCGAAGATGCCGTTGGCGAAGCGAAACACCAGGATGTTCTGAACGGTCTCTTTGCCGAGGTAATGATCGATACGATAGATCTGGCGCTCGCGCAGTTTCGACGTGATATCGCGGTTCAGTTCCCGCGCCGAATCGAGATCGTGGCCGAACGGTTTTTCGATGATGACGCGACGCCAGCTGCTGGAGGAATCGTCTTCACTAGTCAAGCCAGCCCCGGCGATTTGCCCGATGATAGGGGCAAACAAGCTGGGAGGCGTGGCCAGATAAAAAAGACGATTGCCCGCAGTGCCGAGATCCCGTTCGATCTGCTCCAGCAAGGCCCCGAGTTGTTGGAAGGTCGCTGCGTCGCCAAAGTCGCCTGACGTGTAGAACAGCCGCCCGTCGAACGCTCGCGACCAGACGCCGTCGTCGATCTCACGACCGGCGGTCTCCTTGACATCCGCCTTCAGTTTTTCCGCAAACTGTTCGGCGCTCATCGACTCGATGGCCACGCCCACCACTGCGAACTTCTCGGGCAGCAGGCCGGCCGCAGCTAGATTGTAGACGGCGGGCATCAGCAGCCGCTTGGTTAAATCGCCCGTCGCGCCGAAGATGACCATCGCGCACGGTCCCGGCGGCGGTACGATGGGATTGGTCTCGTTCACGTTCACGCTCATTCGTCGGCCGCCAGAATGTTCATGCAGTGAGCCCTTCGTCTAGAGTGATCCATTGGGACGTGGTAGTCAGTATCGGTGTGCTTCAATATAACAGACGTCCGCACCTCCCACACTAACCGGCTTCCGCCTCACCGCTATCCCCCGCTCGACGCGTCGACTCCGTCCAGGAGCAAGGTTCGATCCGAATGAAGAAGATGCTTCAGTCACTCGCGGGACCGATGTTTATCCTGCTAATGTTTCTTGGCTCCTTGTGGCTGCTGCATAGTGAGTTGAAGCACTATCATTTGCACGACCTCGTCGATGCATTCGCCAAGATGCCTGCGAAGTCGTTTGCGATGGCTGTCGGTTTGACCGCGTTGAACTTCATCATTCTGGTTGGCTACGATTGGCTGGCGATCTGCTATATTCGTCACCCGATGAAATTGGAACGGATTGCGCTGGCGTCCTTTCTGGGTTACGCCGTGGGCAATAACTTCGGCACGCTGTTGGGCGGTTCGGCGATTCGCTATCGACTCTATACATCTTGGGGCCTATCGGCTGTCGAAATTGTCAAGCTGATGTTCATTCTCAGTGCAACGTTTTGGATCGGATTGTTTGCCCTGTCGAGCGTTGTGTTTCTGGTCGATCCGCTGACGATTCCCAGTCGGCTGCACTTGCCATTCTTAACGACGCGGTCGCTCGGAATTGTCTTGGGAGCATTGGCCGTCGCGTATTTGTCGTTGTGCGCGTCCCGGAGAGACGCGTTGAAAATCTGGCGGTGGGAGTTCCCCTTGCCGCCATTTACCCTCTCGGTCATGCAGTACGGCGTCGCAACGTTGGACTTGATGGTCGCAGCGAGTGTGCTGTACGTCCTGTTGCCGGCTTCGGTCGACGTCTCGTACTTCCATCTTTTGTCGATCTATCTATTGGCGATTGTTGCAGCCCTGCTCACCCAAGTTCCAGGCGGGTTGGGTGTACTGGAACTGGTAACACTCGTGTTGCTGAATCCTTCCGACCCACACGCGGTTGTGGGGGCGCTACTCGCGTATCGAATGATCTATTACCTGCTGCCACTGGGTTGTGGCCTGTTGGTTCTGGGCGGAAATGAGGTCTCTATCTACCGCCAACAGACAAAGACGATGGTGACAGTCGTCTCAAAGTGGACACCCATCATCGCTCCCCGGATGCTGGCGTTTACCGTCTTCGCAGCGGGTGTGGTGCTATTGATCTCCGGTGCGACACCATCGACGCACGGTCGCATGGAACTCCTCCGCCGCATGCTCCCGCTGCCGATTATCGAGCTATCTCATTTTTTAGGAAGCATCGTCGGCGTTCTACTCTTGCTGCTGGCGCGAGGACTGCAACGGCGCATTGAAACGGCGTACTGGCTGTCCATCGTAATGCTCGGTGCCGGTGTGTTGTTCTCTTTGGCGAAGGGCTTCGATTACGAAGAAGCGATCGTGCTTAGCGTGATGCTGGCGGTACTTGTCCCTTGTCGTCGCCATTTTTATCGCAAGGGAGCCTTGTTGACGGAGCGTTTCTCGGCGAGTTGGTTTGTGGCCACGGGCATCGTGCTGGGTGCCGCAGGCTGGCTAATGTTGTTTGCCTACAAACACGTCGAGTACTCCGACGACTTGTGGTGGCGTTTCGCGTTCAACGGGAACGCGCCACGTTCTTTGCGAGCTTTCGCCGGTGTCGTGTTCGTTGGATTTATCGTTGCCACGATGCGATTGCTGCGTGCGAAGCCCCGTGTACCGGAATTGCCGACCGAGGAGGAGTTGCAGCAGGCACGACAGGTCGTCGAACGATCTCCGCACACCGTAGCGAATCTAGCGTTGCTGGGCGACAAGCACTTCTTCTTCAACACCGACAAAACGGCGTTCGTGATGTTTGGCATCGAGGGGAGAAGTTGGGTGTC
>CAUJKL010000911.1 GCA_963204995.1 Planctomycetota bacterium
CAAGCGTTTTAAGTAGCGCTAATGGCTGGCGATACCAGGTGGGGCGACTCGGCAAGGTCATCGCTTCCTACCAACGACGCCGCCTCCGATCACGTTACAGAATCATCGGTCAACCGCAGCCAACACAGCATGCTGCCGCCGAAATGGCGACTTCCGTTTCTGTTTTGCTTAACCGATCGAGCAACGATTCGATGTCAGGCGAATCGTCCGACAGGTGGCCCTCGTGAGCGGTCAGGTGCTGGCGGAACGCTTCAAGATACGCGTCGCGACGCGTGTTGGTCCAGAAACGAATACCATCCTGCCAGGGATCAACCCTGCGGGGCCACCCTGTCCTTCTAACTGGGTTTGTGTCCCCGATTTCCTTTCCCTGCGAAAAGGCTTCTACGAAAGGCCTAACGATTTCGTCGCGTGGCACCGCCATGCTGCGTGCATCGCGGGCGGACTTCCAGTAACTGAGGTGTTCGCAGGTCTGGGTCCGACACGTGATCGTCTGATTGGATGTAGCAAAGGCCTTTTTCAGTTTGCAGATTGCTTACCCCGCGAGCCGGTAGCGAGGCCAAATTCGGCGCGCTCTTCTTGAGATAGTCGATCGCCTCTTGATGCGGGAGATTGAAGACCAATCGCGTGCTCAAGTACTTAAAAATCCGTTTGGGGATGCGGTCTGGAAACTGCGACGCCAAGACGAACGACAGACCATCATGTCGAATCTGAGTGATCGCATTTTCCAAATCTGCAACTAGTTCTTTGCAGTCCACGTACTCGTGTGCTTCGTCGAAAACGATCAGCTTATTGACACCGTTTTTGGCCCGACGGATCAAATCGGTCAGGATCAAGCACAGTTTTAAGGCATCTGAGTTCTCGATGGCCTGCATCCGCAGGTCGAATATATTGAGACTGCCGGATTCGATCACGTCTGAGAAATCGTAGTCTCGCTCATAGCAGACGAAACGTTTTGCGAACGATAGCCGATTCTGAATTCGCCGCAGTTGTACCGGTGTGAGGCGTTCGTCTTGCTCTATGGCCCGCTCCAGTTTTCGCAGGGTCAGTTGCCCCGCGTAGAACAGCTTGCCGATGATGTCCTTCGCGATTTCGACATATTCCGCACGACCCGAGGGCGGCTTCATCAGGATCTCCCAGTGTCTAGCACTCAATTCGTCCGCTCGGAACTGAATCGGAAGACAATTCAGACCATCATAATCGGATTTGCGACGTTCAATCTCGGGTTGGTAGGCGAATACATTGACCTTGGAAACGGCCTGCGGCGACGCAGCATACGTGGCGGCTAGTCTCTCGATCTCGTTCGCCTGGCGATTCGGCTGCCGAAACCCACCGTACTCAAAGCGGGCTTCCGGATTGTTTCGGTAGTTAAAGGCAATTACGGCTAACGGTTTCCGACATCGGTTGATGCCCGGAATCGACATCAGAGCGTTCTCTATCAGCACACCCAAACCGTAGGACTTGCCTGATCCCATATACCCCAGCAAGACACTGCACATCGGCTTGTCGAACGACAACGCGATGCGTCGTCCAGATTCCGAGAGTTGCCCGACAACGCCCCAGTTGGTTCCGTCCGTTGACCGGTCGTTGATAACGGCATCAACTTGAACATCAATGTCCGGCTCGTCGTTGTCCTTGGCCACGGCTTCCGGTTCAATATCTGTTTCAGCGGCAGCGAGGTCCGGAGTCTCCGACGTGACTTCGCCTTCATCAAGTTGAGCGATTTCTTGCTCTAGTTGATCAATTGCTTCGTCGCACTTCGCGAACATGGATGGCATTGGGATGCTTTCTTCGTCGATGCAGTTACTGACCTCAATCACCGCGGTTGCGTGCATGCTCGGTTCCGCGGCAGCGAGGAACGGCGAGGACGGCGAATAGAGTGAAGTGCCCGCCGTGAACTCGACCGTGCCAGCCTGGACGTCAAATCCGGTATCAAATGCGCCATCCAACGATGGCGCATCATCGCACGAACCTTCAACACATTCTTCTACGGTCGCCGCCTGGGGTAGCAGATTACTGAACATGTGACAGAAGATCTTGCTTTCGTTCAGTACGCCCGATGACTTGAGAAAGCCAGCGAGGATCGCCTTATCGGCAATTGTGGAATCGACCGAGACGTTACGCTCCTCCACCGCTAGTAACGTGTCGAATATCCCATTGATCAAGGCGATTTCTTCCTGATCAATCTCGACGTACCGGCCGCCAGCAGCTAGGAACTCGGAAACCGCGTTCTTTCCCGTGGGCGTCAATGGAAGACAGCGACTATCCCGAACCAACAACATGTTCGGCCTTGGCAGAAGCGCGTCGGTCGCTTCCGTCAGGTTGCGGACTCTCGAAGTGAACGAAATGCCGGGCCTAAACGAGACGCCGAGACACCATGTGCCGCACGGTCGCGACCAGATGAAGTTGGCGGGCAGCACGCGACCTCCCAAGCTCGCTTGCGGCAACTCGTCCCCGGGGCTCAGTAGACGCGCAATCTCGCGAAGCTGACCGTACAGTGACTCTTCGACGGGAATCTGCGAAAAATACTTGTTCCAAGCTTTTTTGCGTGAGTCGTCCAGGCACTCCTGAAGCCGCTTGCGGGGAAACGTACCATTAACCTCGGAATCGACACACTTCAAGTCCTCAGACTCCGACTCAAATAGCCAGTCGCGAAATCGCTGCCGTGCTGCTTGTAGAAAATCGCGCGGCGAATTGACTCTGTTGTGGATTTCTTCGACGCTTTCCTTCGTGAAGGGGTAGATTATCGTCGGCAGTGAATATCGTTCGTAGTGGCGGCGCATGTGGTGGGTGAGAATCTGTAGGGCATCTTCAGCGGTAAACACCTCCAGACATACTCTGTTCTGAGCAATACGATCGACGGCACTCTTGTCGAGCGTCGATTCAAACCACTCTTGCCAAGTCGTCGGCAACACGCATGTTACGATCAGAAAGTTGGGCGCTCGTGAGAAGATTTACCGCACCGTGTCTCCCCAACGTCGAGTTAGGACTTCCTGACCTTGGAGACCCTCCAGTTGATCGAAAGCGACAACAAGTGGCTGATCATAGGCGGAGATGATCCCAAGTGTATGAATAGCATCCAGCGCCTGCTGTTCGCGCGCTTGCCAAATGGCACGATTACTGGATGCCTCATCATCCGAGATCCACTGCGGTAGACCTAACTGCTTTGCTTCAGCAGGGTCGATTTCCTGTCCGGCGAGCCACGTCTGAATGATGCGTTTGTGGTTGTCCTGATTTACAAAACAGTGACTGATCAGCGCGTGCGCGATTCGCGGATTAGTTTCACGATGGTATCTCGTTAGATAACCCAAGATCCGACGCCGTGCGTAGGCGAACCGGCTGCGACGAGTTTCACCGCTTCCAAGGGTTTCCGCGATGCTAAACGGGTCAGCCTGGAGCTGTTCAATCCAGGTTCGTTTTGTTTCAGTCGCTTTGTCGTTTGCGTAATCCTCTTGAAGTTCGCGAATGAGGATTTGAGAAAAGACTTTGGACAAGAGGTTGTCCAATTGACTGCGGCCCGAAGCTCGCAGTTCCTGAAGGCTATCAACAATGTTCTGCCAGATGTGCAATGCGACGGCGTCTTCGTTCATAAAGCGACGCACGTAAAGGACAGGGCTCTCATGGTCGACGGACTGCGCCAGACGCATTAACAAGTGGGATTTTCCCGAGCCTGGTGCGCCGATGATCAGCACACCTCTTGATGGAGCTGGTGACAGTGGCGAACTCGCCTTTTGAAGCAACCGCATGTCATGTTCGATGTGCCGGAACGGTCGTTGGTTATAGCTCAGATAGTCTGGTGCCCGTCGGAACGGCGTGTCGATGCGGTCGTCAAAACTGGGTGGATCCTCCGCAAGCAACGATTTGAAACGGTCATTTGGCATCATCTGGTGATATCTCCTCTGCTCAATCTAAGCTAATTCGTGGCCCCCCAAGTGCGGCGGCATCGGCGGAAAGTCACTGGTTTCTCAAGGGTAGCTCACAATCGTCCCAAATGGATTTTTGTGATCGTTGCTCCGAAGGTGGCAAGAAGTGAAAGGCCAGTCTGTGACTTGGAGATCGTGGTCAGCGGCGAAAGCTGAAGACACATCCAATTTCACGTGATCGGTATGCGCTCGGCGTAGGTCTCCCGACCTCGCCGATTTCTGACCGCAGGTCTCCTCAACGCGCGATCGAACCGCCCCCGACTAGGAGACCTTCGGTCGGCACGCCGTGCGGGGCCGGGAGACCTGCGCACAGCGGGTGCAACTTCTGCAACGCGTGAATAACCTTCGCCTGCGGCTGCGGCTGCGCGTTAAACAACTGGGCTGCGTCGATACCGATGAGGGACGGAGGCTGTTGCCGCCTCGCGCCCATTGCAAGTCGGTATGCTTTTGGGTCAAATCTTCATAACGACGGTTGTGATTGTCAACTTGTGTTAGCCGTTTTGTTCTTTGCCTGCCGCCGCTCCGCTTGAGTGACGACTCCCTGCCTGCTTGGAGGATTTCCGA
>CAUJKL010000912.1 GCA_963204995.1 Planctomycetota bacterium
GCTCCGCGATCCCACGATGCGACCGACTCCGTTTCAAGCGTACTTGAGAATCCAGATCGGTTGCGACAAGTTCTGCACCTACTGCATCGTCCCTTCGACGCGAGGGCCGGAACAAGGCCGCCCACCACAACAGATCTACGACGAAGCTCGCTTGCTGGCGGATCAAGGCTGCAAAGAGATCATCCTTCTAGGTCAGACCGTTAACAGCTACAAGTACATTGATGGCGGCACCACAACGCGGCTCGCCGACTTGTTGTATCGCTTACAGGAGATCGATGGCATCGAACGCTTGAAGTTCGTCACGAATTATCCCAAGGATATGACTTACGACTTGTTGCACGCCGTTCGTGATCTGTCCAAGGTCTCGCCGTACCTGCATGTTCCGCTGCAAAGTGGTTCCGACATCGTGCTGCAGCGGATGAAGCGTGGCTATACAGTCCAAGACTATCGCGACATGATGCAGCGGATTCGGGAAACCGTTCCCGGCTATGCGGTGTCGAGCGATTTTATTGTGGGCTTTTGTGGTGAGACGGATGAAGATTTTGCACAGACGGTAGAGTTGGTGAAGGAATGCCGCTTCAAGAATAGCTTTATCTTTAAGTACAGCGAGCGCCCCGGCACGAAGGGCGCAGAGCTGATGCAGGACGATGTTCCGAACGAGGTCAAGCAGCGTCGCAACAACGACCTGCTGGCCGTTCAATCCGTGATCAGCGAGGAAGACAATCAAGACTTCATCGGCCGCACGGTCAAGGTCTTGATCGAAGGGCCGAGTAAGCGGGCGGTCGGACACGGGGACGAAGAAGAACCGATCTTGCAGCTGACCGGGCGCACGCACTGCGATCGCATCGTCGTCTTCGAAGGCAATCGGCGTCAGATCGGCCAGACGCTTCCCGTCACCGTGTACGACGCGACGGCCTTTACCCTGTTCGGCAATGTCGTCACACAAGAGATCCGCTCGCAGGGCGTGACGTTGCAGATCGTCTGACCGAGCATGCCTGTCAGAACCACAGTCGCATGCCACTCACGAACCCGTTCAGTTCGGTGCGATCGACTTTGTAGTAGTCATATCCGATGAACGCTTCCGCGCGGTGCCAATGCAGCCCGGTCGTAACACGACCATGCACGAGCGTTTCGGCGAGGTCAGGAGACCTGCGCCGATCGCAAGCGCGCGGGACGCAGTCTTCGTTGGCGTCACGTCAAACGACCACATCTCCGATCACCTGCCCATGCACATCGGTCAGTCGCCGTTCGATGCCGTTGTGATAGAAGGTCAGCCGCTGATGGTCGAGCCCCAGCAGGTGCAAGATCGTGGCATGGAAGTCGTAGACGGTGCTGACGTTTTCGACAGCTTTGTAGCTGAACTCGTCGGTCGCTCCGTAGGTGAACGGAGCCTTCACACCCGCGCCGGCCAGCCAAACTGTAAAACCTGCCGGATTGTGATCGCGACCGCTGGCTCCCCTTTGAAAGGTCGGCATGCGACCGAACTCCGTACACCAGACGACAAGGGTCTCGCTCAGCAAGCCGCGCTGTTTCAAGTCCTTGAGCAGCGCTGCGGCTGGCTGATCCAAGACGGGGCCGTGTTTACTGTATTGTTCGTGCAAGACCTTATGCCCGTCCCAATTGCTGGTCCCTTCGCCGCCCGTCTGATACGAACCGTTGAACAGCTGCACGCAACGCACGCCTTTCTCGATCAACCGGCGAGCAAGTATGCAATTGCGTGCGAACGCGGCCTTCAAGTCGTTCTCGGTATCATCCGCGCCGTACATCTTCAAAATGTGCTCCGGCTCGGTCGAGATGTCGCTGACCTCGGGCACGCTCAGCTGCATCCGCGCTGCGAGTTCGTAGCTGGAGATGCGGGCGGCAAGTTCGGTGTCGCCGGGGAATCGTTCCAGGTGGCGCTCGTTCAAACATTTGAGAAAGTCGCGGGTCGCGAGATCCGTGTCAGCGAAAATGCCCGCCGGGCGAGCAAGGTTTCGAATCGGCTTCGAGGCATTGAAGTCGGTGCCTTGAAAAGCCGCGGGCAAGAATCCGGGCCCCCAATTGTTGACGCTGGATTGCGGAGTGCCTCGTGGATCGGGAATCGCCACGAAGGCAGGCAACTCTTGGTTCTCGCTGCCCAACCCATACGTCACCCAAGCCCCAATGCTGGGAAAGCCGTCCAATGTGAAACCCGTCGACATGAAGTTCTCGCCAGGCCCATGCGTGTTCGTCTTGCTGGTCAGCGAGTGGATGAAACACATGTCGTCAGCGAGCTCGGCCAGATGCGGAACTAGTTCCGAAATCATTTTGCCCGACTCGCCGCGCGGCTTGAACTCCCACGGGCTCTTCGTGAGATTGCCTTGTTGGCCCTGAAAGGTCAGCAGCTGATCGCCGCCTGGCATTGGCTGACCGTGGCGCGTGATCAACTCCGGTTTGTAATCAAACGTATCGACTTGGCTGCACGCACCGGCACAGAAGATGACGAGGACATTCTTGGCTTTGGCGGTGAAGTGCGGCGAGCGCGGTGCATTCGGGTTTGCTGGGTCGATCACAGGTCGAACCGGAGTCTTGTCAGCGGCCAACAAGCCCGCGTCGCCGAGAAGCTGAGTGAGCGCAATGCCGCTCAAGCCACATCTCATGTCATTGAGAAAGGAGCGTCGGGATGGCAGGCGATGGCCCAACGAAAGCAGTGGCGACTCCGATATCATGAGAGACGGTCTTTCCAGTATTCAGGCTGCCGACTGTGATGGGCGACTGCGACTACGTACAGGACATCGCCCGTGACTTGGAAATAGATGCAATAGGGAAAACGTGTGACTCGACAACGCTTGACGCCCGCTATCACGATCGGAAAGCGAGAGGGATCGGCAGCCGCCTTGCCGACCGCACGTTCCACTGCCTGCCCAAAGGCATCGCCCAACCCAAGTTGCTGCTGATCGTAACGTAAGGCTGCCTCAAACAATTCCGCCCGAGCGCCCTCCTCGAATTTTACGTGCATCGCTGTTCCGCGAGCTTTGTACGCAGTTCCCGCATGACATCATCTTGATCCACGACGGTCGCGGTTCCATCCTCGATCGCTTGAACTCGTTGACGAAGCAGCGCCAAGAACTCTGGTGATTCAACCGCCGGCATGTCTTCTTCAAGGCTTTCCCATAGTTTCTGGGCAAGTTCATACCGCCGTTCCACCGGCAAGGACAAGACGCTGTCCGCGATTTGTTGAAAGTTGACCAGCGGTTGGGGTTCTGTACTCATGGCATGGTTCCTCCGCGATCATTATAGCTGGGATTGAATTCGGTCTGCTATGGAATGAACAAGAATTCATTGGCATTCAACAAAGCTCGACAGACGGCGACAAGTCCATGATCTTGTGCCAGTGCGATGGAGCCCGCCAACTCGTCCGCGTCGGGATCACGGCCGAAACAGAGCCCGAAAGCCAGCTCGATTTGCCGCTCGCGATCGCCAGCTCGTTCTCGCTCCAGACGCTTGGCGAGCGTCTCCGCCTGTTGCAGCATGAACTTACTGTTGAACAAATTCAAAGCTTGCAACGGCGTCGTCGAGCGACTCCGCTGGGGCATGACCTGACTCAAGTCCGGGCAATCGAACACGCCGAACACAGCGTCACGTTCCTGCCGGACTTTCGTCATGTAAATCATCCGTCGCCAATCCTCTGGGCCAAACTCTTCCTTGGGATGATAGTGCCGGACGTTTTCCATCTCGACTTCAAAGCCGCTAAATCCCGATCCGCCCATGCGGGGATCGAGGACTCCGGTCACTGCCAGCACACAGTCGCGAACTGCCTCCGCTTCAAGCCGCCGGGGCGGAAATCGCCACAGCAGCCGCGAAGAAGCATCCACCTGCATCGCTTGCTGATTCGGGACATTCGCTTGGCGGAATGTCTCAGACATGAGGATAAGTCGGTGAATATGTTTGATCGACCAGCCATCACTCACGAACTCGGCGGCCAGCCAATCGAGCAATTCCGGATGCGACGGACTTGTGCCATTCGCCCCGAAGTCGCTCGGCGTATCAACGATTCCCTTGCCGAAATGATGCTGCCAAAGCCGATTGACCAGCACGCGGGCGGTGAGTGGATTCTGCACATCAGCGATCCAATTGGCTAAGGCAACTCGTCGCGCCTGCTCAGGGCTGTCGCTCTGTAGGCCCAGCGATCCGATCACTTCTAACGCATCCGGCGTTACTTCCTCCCGCTGCGCCGTCGGCTCGCCGCGATAGAGCCGATGCGTTGGACCGGGCTGCGTGAACGTTCCGGCATAGATCATCTGACTCTGCGATAGTCGCTCACGATCTTGTTCGGCACTCGCGAGTTCGGCGAACAGTTGCTTTCCCTGTGCGGCCGCTGCTTCGGACAGCCCATCCAGATTGACGGCCGCGATCGACGCGTCCTTCGCAAATGGCAATCGATCCTCGGACGAGGCAATTCGCTTCCAATCACTCGGCTCGACGGCGGCTTCGATCTTGTACTGCGTGGCCACTCGGTCCGTATAGCGGCCTTCCCGGTCGCGAGCCCATTCGATGCGATCGATCGTCGTGACGCTTGGTAATTCGATCTCGACCCAACCAGCTCCTGCTTCGTTCGAGATCCAACTCCGGCTGTTTCCATACTTGCCGTCGTTGATGTGTTCCAGCTTATGGATGTCATAGCCCGGCAAGGCACTCGAACAAGTTGCTTTCGCGCCGACTTCAGCCAATGCAACGTTCTTATCGCCCGCGAAGATCTCCAGCTCATCGATACACGGCTGACTGGCATTCGTGGCTTGAATGGTGAAACGCACGAAGCGAGCCGGTATCGGAGCAAACGTCTCAACATTGTGCGATGCGTTCACGGCGCTGCGATAGCCGTGTTCCGCCATCCAACGCTGCACTTGTTCACGAAGCGCCGCAACGCGGTTTACCACTGCGGCCAGTTCATCCTGGCGTTCTTTCGCTAATGGCATCGCTCGATCGGCATGTTGTACGCCGGCAAAGATGGCTTGGAGCGAGTAATAGTCTCGCTGAGTGATGGGATCGAATTTGTGGCTGTGGCAGCGAGCACAACCCAGCGTCAATCCGAGGAACGCAGTCCCGGTCGTGTTGATCATGTCCGCCAACTCGTCCTGACGCTGCATGAGAGCGAGCATCGGCTCTTGACCTTTCACGAGATCGTACGGCCCAGCAACAAGAAAGCCGGTCGCCGCATCGGCTCCGAGTGCATCGCCGGCAATCTGTTCTCTGATGAAGACGTCGTACGGCTTGTCCTCGTTCAACGCCCGTATGACATAGTCGCGATAGTGCCACGCGTTGGGCCGCTCGCGATTCGTCTCGAAACCGTGCGTCTCGCCGAATCGCACCAAGTCAAGCCAATGCTGCGCCCAACGCTCGCCGTAGTGCGGACTCTCAAGCACTCGTTCGATTAAGCTCTCGTACGCCTTCTCGCTTTGGTCGTTAACGAACTGCTCGATTTGAGCCGGTGTTGGCGGCAGGCCATGCATGATTAAATAAAGCCGTCGAATCAACGTCGTGCGATCGGCTGCGACCGACGACGCAAGCCCTGCCGCACGAAGCTTGTCACGAATGAAGGCGTCGATCGGATTCGCATTCACTTGCCCATCGATCCGTGGAACTTCAGGGCGTACGACCGGCTGAAACGACCAATGATCTGTCGTTAGTCTGGGCATAGTAACTTCTGGCATCTTTGCGCCTTGGTCGATCCAAGCACGCAGTAACGTAATCTCATTTGGGGAAAGTCGCTCGCCTTCGGGCGGCATGATGAGATCTGGATCATCGCCACGGACATATTTTACGAGCGGACTATCGCCACTGTTTCCCGACACGATCGCTGGTTCTCCGAAGTCGCCGCCTTCGAATAGTTTGCCTCGGACGTCAACGCGAAAGTCACTCTCCTGCTTCGAGGGACCGTGACATTCGATGCAATGCTGCTTGAAGATCGGCTCGATGTCACGGGTGAAGTCGACTTCCTGCGAGTCGGTTTGCATCGTCTCCGCAGAGACGAACGCCGAGATCGCCGCAAGTAGGAGCAGAACGGCCAAGTGACATGCGCTCTTGATGGACGAATGGTGAGGCGTTGCGAAGGCGAGTGACATGATTGTTGCGGCGGGGGGCGGAGCGGATCGACTTCGTTTATCATAACGCATCGGTTCCCCAACATTCCAGGTTGCATTTGTTTGTTGCATTCGGTGGACTGTTCGCGGAATAATGGTGATTGCCGGTTCTCTCGACTGGTTGTTTGATTTCTACAGGAGGAAACAGAGAGGAGAATGCACGATCGCACTCTGTTTCCTCCGTTTCCTCCTGTTCAACATTCCTTCCTACGACAGCATGGACTTTTGTTAACGCATATGCATCACCGTGGACCGACTCTCGCTGTTGCGATCACGTTATTGATGGCCGTCGCGTTGCTCGGTGATGAGCCACATTGGGCCTACCAACCGATCGCGCGTCCGTCATTGCCATGCGACGGAACGTTCGAATCGTCCACCAACCCAATCGATCGACTTGTGTCGAGCAAGTTGAATTCGAGCGGAATTCGTACAGTGGACGAAGCGGATCGCGTGACGCTCATTCGACGAGTGAGCCTTGACCTGATCGGGCTGCCACCAACACCGGAAGAAGTTTGTGCTTTTGTTGCTGACGCGCACCCTGCTGCGTTCGAGCGACTTGTCGATCGCTTGTTAGACTCGCCGCACTATGGCGAGCATTGGGCGCGGCCTTGGTTGGACTTGTGTCATTACGCCGACACCGATGGTTACTTGACCGATCAGGCCCGACCGGTGGCTTGGCGCTATCGCGCGTGGCTCGTCGATGCTTTGAACGACGGAATGCCTTTTCGATCAGTTTACGATTGAGCAGTTGGCTGGCGATCTGTTGCCCGACGCGACGACGAGTCAAAAGCTCGCCACCGGTTTCCTCCGTCAAACGCTGAGCAATCGTGAAGGCGGAGCCGATCCGGTTGCTCAAGCAAACGCAGCGTGTCCTGCGTCGTGCCGAAGCCCTCTGCGAACAAGCTCTTGCGATACCTGCCGCCGAGTTATACGTGGCGATGCAAACGAGTTTGGTCAAGCATTTCATGGGTCTAACGCAACAAGTCTGCGACACGGCACGGCGCGTTTTTGGAGGACGCGCGTGCTGCTCGGCGAAACGATTCCCAACAAAGACAAGTTGTTCAGCATCTTCGAGCCGCACACGCAACTGTACAAGCGTGGCAAAGCCGGCGAGCCGGTGCAGTTCGGTCGTTTGTTGCTGGTGTATGAAGATGCTGCGGGCTTTCTCGTCCAC
>CAUJKL010000913.1 GCA_963204995.1 Planctomycetota bacterium
CCCGCTGACACCGACGCACGTTGTCACATCAAAAAGGACCGGCTCGCGCCGGTCCTTCTTCTTTGGAACCGTTGACACCCCCTCTCAGCGTGTGCGCAATCGAAATGAGCGAAAACGATTCATCGAATCTGAACGGCCGCATCCCTCCCTCGATCACCGATGGCGGGATGGTGCATGTCGCGAAGCTGAAAGGCCTGAGAAGATTGTTCCTGCCCTTAACAATTACCGACGAGGGTCTCGAGAGCGTTGCGCAGCTTGACGAATTGGAGTTACTTTCGCTCCCCGGATGCAAAGTGACTGACGCGGGAGTGAAAAAACTGGCAGCTCTTGAAAACCTGACCAACTTGAATCTTGCTGGAACGCTTGTCTCGGACGAAGGTATTGCCGCCTTAAAGGACCTCCGGAACTTGAAGGGAATGGACCTCAGCTACACGAATGTCACGGATCGTTCGCTGGAACAGCTTTCGACACAAACAATGTTGACCGATCTGCATTTGAAAGGAACTCGCGTTTCCGACGCGGGACTTGAATATCTCACCTCGCTCTTGAAGCTCAGCCTACTGGACGTGACTTCCACGAAGGTAACTCCCGCTGGCTTCGCTAAGCTTCAAGAGGTGTTTCCTAGCTGTAAGATCACCCACTCGAACTTTGACCGGATCGTGGCCGACGCCGTATTCTCGCTAGGCGGCAGTGTAACAGTTACCTCGAGCGACACTTCCGGGCGCGTCAGTGATGCACAGCACTTGCCCGATACCGGGGTGTGGGAGACCACCGGTATTCACCTGGACAACACGACTGCCGATGAGTCGCAGATGCTCGCCACCATGCCTGCTTACGGAATGCTTCTCGCGGAACTGCGCGAGATTTCTCTGACTGGATCAAAGGTCGGACTAGAGTTCCAAAAATATGTCGCTAAGTATAAAAGCCTGGAGCGCATCGACCTGAGTGACACGCCGTGCGGCGTGCCGATTAATCTCCAGTCGCTGCCGCGCCTTGCTGAATTGCGCCTCGTGAATACAGCCAGCGTCGTAGGATCTCAACTCGCCCAACTTCAATCGTTTCCCAGCCTGGAATCTCTCGCGCTAGGAGGCCCGAAAGTGACCGACACGGCCCTCGAGTACGTGCAGCCAATTACTCGGCTCAAGCGGCTGTCGCTAGTCGATGCTCCGGTCTGCGGGCCCGGACTCGTCTACGTCGGGCGAATGACCAATCTGGAGCAACTTGACCTTAGCTGTCCGGCATTGACCGACGAGGGCCTGCGACATTTGAAGTCGCTGTCGAACCTCACGCGAATCTCCATCACCGGAACCAAGGTCACGGCGATGGGTGTGGCGGAACTGAAGCTGGCCCTACCAAATTGCCAGATCGAATCCGACTTCACCGACGAACAGATTGCTGTGGCGATGGAGAAGTTGAAGCAGGAACAGAAGTGATTACCGCTGAGCGATGACTTGATCGAGCCCTTTCAGCTGGCTGCCGCCGCCTGACAGCACGATGTTCTACAATAAGGCGCTCTGCGGTCGGATTCTTCGATCACAGCCAATGTAGGGTGCATAAAATGCACCAGCGCCGAAACGGATGGTGTGTTGCACACACCCTACGAGTAAACTCAACAACATCGGGCGGATGTTTGAACTGGCGAGTGGTGCCTTGCGTCGGATACAATCGGGGGAGCATCGGCAACCAAGATTCGAACCAGGTAAGCGGAGACCGAGGATGACTTATCAGGGTGAAGTCAAGGGCGGAGTCATCGTGTTGGAAGCGGGGGTTCATCTCGCGGAGGGAACGGTCGTTCGCGTCGAGCCTGTGTCGTCGGCTTTATCCAGCGATGCCGAGCAACCCGACACACTGTTTCGCATGAGCAAAATGGCCGAACTGGCAAGCCAGTTTCCGGAGAATCCCGCATTGTCCAGCGACGGCGCGGCCCAACACGACCACTACCTTTACGGCACGCCCAAACAGCCATGATTTTCGTCGACACGGGCTACTTCATCGCGATCTTGAACCCGCGCGATCAACTGCATGCACGAGCGGTTGCCTGGTCTCTGGCTCTCCATGAGCGGCTTCTGGTTTCAGAGTACGTCGTCTGGGAAACGATCAACTACTTTTCTATGCCGATCGATCGCCCGAAGGTACACGCTTGGGTCGACCACATCCGATCCGAAGCCGGTTGCGAATGGATTGATGCTGCTCCGGTACTGTTGAATGCCGCACTGGACATGCATCGTCGGAGGCCGGACAAACAATGGTCGCTGACGGATTGTGCGTCCTTTGTCATCATGCGCGAGCGAAGCATCTCCGCAGCCTTGGCGTGGGACCAGCATTTCGAGCAGGCAGGGTATCAAGCCCTGCTGCGTCGCGACCCACCGCGTGGCGAGCCGTAGCGCCGTAGGCTTGGGTCGCGACCCAGCCGTCCATGGATCAGCCGGAACGCTTCCGCCACCGTACTCGACTAGCTCGGCTTCGATGACTTGATCGAGCCCTTTCAGCTGGCCGCCGCCTGCCAGCACGATGTTCTGCAATAATGCGCGCTGTGGTCGGATTCGTCGATCACAGCTGGACGACAAATTGTCGCCATCGTAGGATGAAACCTGGAGGTTCTACGACGACAATGGATGAACTCGGCATTTCAGACATGCTTGAACTTCGCCGCCAAAAGCAGCGGAGGATGAGTCGCGACGAATCGGTTGAAGATAGGCTCAACCGCTTCATCAAATTGCAGATCGCTTCGTTCGAGTTACTCTGCTCGTCGCCGGAAGGCTATCGGAACTTTCTTCGCAGAAACCATAAATCGCGTCGCGTCGAGGTCATTGATGGAGTATGGCACCCCGTTTCAGCTGATCGACGTACTCCTGAAGCATGAAGTTCCAGTTGTCATCATCGGTGGGCACGCAGTCACGTATCACGGATATGTGCGAGCAACCGAGGATATCGACGTCGTCTTCATGCGGACGATTGAGAGTGAGCAGGCGTTGCTGGCCGCACTCACCGAAGTAAACGCCCACTGGATCGGCGACGAGATCGACCCGGCGACCGGCCTGGAACGAGTGTTTCCCGTTTCGCTCAGCTTTGTCCAAGCATCGCGGCTGATGATGCTAACGACGAACCTTGGCTATCTGGATATTTTCGACTTCATTCCGGGCTTTCCAGACCATTCGGTATGCGAGATCTTCGGCTCGGCCCTCGAAACGGATGGTCGCAAATTTGCATCGTTAGCATGGCTAAGAAAGATGAAGGCAGCCACGGGGCGTGTGAAGGATCAGCTCGACTTAGAAAACCTGCCGGAAGACGGTTGAGGTGGAATGGTCGTTTGCCGACCAGCGAGCCGGAAACCGCTAGTCGAGTTTTCCAACGCCGCCCCGCAAGCGAACGCGCAAGGCGTCGCTCCGCAGGCTCACACGCAGCAGCTCGTCAAGCGGCTTTGTTCGTCACGTCGCTTGCCGTTTCGTCTTTCAGTCGCTGCCAGTTCTCGATGGGCAACGCCAGCGCCAGCTTTAATGCTCCGGCAGCTCCGGCAAAGACACTGTCATAAACCTTCGTGACACTTCCGCCACCGTATTCGACTAACTCGGCTTCGATGACTTGGTCGAGCCCTTTCAGCTGGCTGCCGCCGCCCGCGAGTACGATGTTCTGCAGCAACGCTCTCTGGTGCTCGGGGTCGAAACGCGTGACCAGCGTTCTAATGCCGTCGAGAATGCTGGGCACAATGGCTCGTGACGCTTCGCGGAGCAAGCCGGTGACGTCAAACTCCTTCGGACGCCCATCGACCGGCAAGGTGACAACCGCACGTTGCTGATCTTCGGTGACGCAACCGTACTTCTCTTTGATCTGCCGGATCATCCGTCGCGAGATGCGTGCTGCTGGAAAAGCTTGCTGCAACAGGTTGAAAAAATGAGCGTCGATGTGATCGCCGCCGATCGGGATCGTGATTTGATCTTCGTCCGCTGGGTAGGAACCAAACATTGGGCAGAGGTCGATCGTTCCGGCTCCGATGTCGATCATGAGCGTGTCCGTCAGCCGGTCCATTCCGTACGCGACGGCAAATGGTTCTGGCACAATCACAACCGCGTCGAATGCTGCTTGAGCTGCTTCGACAATGACTTGCTTGTTCTCCAGCGTCGCCCGCGAGGGTGAACCAACAACTCCGTAGACAGTAGTATTGGCAGGCAAGACGCGGGATACCGCATGCCGCACCAGATGTTGTGCCGCAGCCCGATGTAGTTCAACTACGTCCGAACCGATACCGGCGACTCGATGATCATTGAACTTGAGTGCTCCCATCGCAAACGGACGAACGACATCCAACGCCAAGGAATGACGCTCGACATCTGCACCGAATGCAATGTCACAGCCAACTAAGTGCCTCGCGATGTGATCCTTGGGCCAGCCGACTTGGCTCTGCAGCGTTTCACGTTGCCCGTTCGAACAGCACACGGAAGTCTTGAACGTTCCCAGGTCCATTCCCACAAACATGACGGCCTGTTGCTCGCTCATAATTCTGCTCCTAAATGCGTTGAGTAAGTATTTTCTCGGGTTCTGTTCGTGATTGCGAGGGCCTATTGCCTGACGCTTCGGCTCTGTTTTCGCAACTGATCGCGAAGGTGCAGGTTCTGCTCATAGATCTGCGACAGCATCGCGCTTGGCGTCTCTTCGCTATGGGTTGTCGTTGGCATAGCCGGCGCGTAGTTTGACGAAGTCTTCGGTGTATCGACTCGAAGATACGGTTGCGTCTCGTAACTGGACGCGGCGACTTCTTCATCGGTCGGAGCGGCCACGCGTCGCGGTCGTTGCCGCGGCTCGTGGCTGTCGCGGTCGAGTACGACGACTCGGACATCGGACTCGCGTCGCGTGTAGTCAAGGTACTCGCGGACGATCTCGATGCACTGGGCATGTACGAGTGAAGGCAGCATGTAGTGGACCACTAACAGACAAGCACCGAAGCCAACCGCAAAGCACAGCGCGGCTCCGATGATCGTGTTCGCATCCAGTTGCAGGACTCCAACGTCAGCCGTAATCACCGTCTCGGCGGGCAGCCGTTCAGACATGAACGTTGCTGGAGTTTCGTAGGCCCCGGCGCGATCTTGCGTCGTGGCAACCGTCGGCGCAAGCAACAGGGAGACCAACCCGACTTGGCGGACGATACTCAAAATTTGTCTTCGTTGCAGCATGTTGCGATCGGCAGACGAACTTGTTGGTGCGCACGATTCCCTAGCGAAAGCATCGGCTGCGATGATCGGACGGCTTGAAGCGGAAGTGCCGAGCAGGGCAGTTCGACCGCAACCCTGCCGGTTACATAAGATATACCGGCGACCTTCCCGCGAACTGCCCCGGGACTGCTGCGGTCTACTCAGGAAGACAGCGAATTACATTGCCGATGAGCCCCCGGCCGACGACGGCTTCCGCCGGTTCGAGCGGTCGCATGGGAGCCGCTGCGGCGTCGGCAATCTGGATGGCGAGCAGTTGTCCATCAAACATCAGCGAGATTACCTCAGCGTAGCGGCGGCGAAATCGGTTAGTTTCGCCGATTTTGACCTGGAACACCCGCAGCGACAACCCCGTGAGCCGTTCGCTGGGGGTTCTTTGCAATCGAAGCCTGATGCTCAATAATGTCCTCTCCGCCGTTGCTTTATCGTGTGTCGCGGCGTTAGAAAATCTCAGCCCATCATAGGAATGGACTCCATGCCCCTACTCGTCGTTGGTTCCATAGCTCTCGATTCCGTGGAAACCCCAGAAGCGTCGCGTGACGATGTACTCGGCGGTTCCGCCGTGTTCTTTTCGTATGCAGCCAGTTATTTCACCTCGGTCAAGCTAGTAGGCGTCGTGGGCGACGATTGGCCCGCAGCGCACACCAAAATGCTAACCGATCGCAAGATCGACGCTTCGGGACTGCAAGTCGTGAAGGGTGCAAAGACATTTCGCTGGCGTGGCAAGTACCTGCCGAACATGAACGATCGCGAGACGTTGGAGGTCCATCTCAACGTGTTCGGCGACTTTGACCCGGTCCTGTCTGATAATTATCGTCGGTCTCCGTTCCTCTTCCTGGCCAATGGTTCGCCTCGCGTTCAGCTAAAGGTGCTGGATCAAATTATCGGTGCCCGTCTCACCGTTGCCGATACCATGGATCTGTGGATTCGCGAAGATCACGACGCGCTGATGGAATTATTAAAGCGCATTGACGGACTTGTGCTGAATGACAGCGAAGCGAAGCTGCTGACGAATGACGAAAACCTCGTACGCGCGGGCCACAAGGTCCGTGAGATGGGTCCGAAGTTTGTCGTGATCAAAAAAGGTGAGCACGGTG
>CAUJKL010000914.1 GCA_963204995.1 Planctomycetota bacterium
TGCCACTGGCTCTGCCAGTGACCCCGGAAGTCGCACTAGCATGGCCAGAAGTGGCACACTCAGACTGCGATTTACTAACCACCGAATTCTGCCGAGGAAACAGAGATGCCACGAATTGCGATACTGTCACTCACGACGTTCGTTTGCGTCGTTGTTGGCTTGCATTCGACGTTACTGGTCGCCTCGCCCGAGATTCCGGGCGAAGCCACCAAGCAACCGATAGCCATCGTCGGCGCGACCGTCCATCCGATCTCCGGTGAACCGCTGGAGCACGCAACTTTGGTCGTGCGTCAAGGCAAGATCGTCTCGGTCGGCATCAAGGTCAATGTACCGAACAACGCGATCACGATTGATGCATCTGGAAAACATATTTATCCGGGCATGTTCGATGCTCATACCGACATGGGGCTCGTCGAAGTAAACGCCGTGCGCGCTTCGGTCGACGTGCGAGAAACTGGATCGATCAATCCCAACGTCAAATCGTGGGTCTCGGTGAATCCAGACAGCGAAATCATCCCCGTCACCCGCAGCAACGGTGTGCTCTTGGCGTTGTCAGCTCCTGCGGGCGGATTGATTTCTGGCCAGTCTGCCGTGTTGCAGCTGGATGGTTGGACCTGGGAAGACCTCGCCGTGCAGACTGGTATTGGCATGCACGTTGTTTGGCCTCGCATGTCGCCCAGCATCGATTGGGATACCGACGAGTCGGCCAAGGAGCAGATCGAATCCCGCGACAAGGCGCTCGAGCGACTGCGGCAGACGTTCGTCGATGCACGGGCCTACGAGCAAGCCCGTCGAGCCGACGAAGGCCAGCACCCGATTGATCTTCGTTGGGAAGCGATGTTGCCGGTGCTGGCCGGAAAGCTGCCGTTGATCGTCGATGCCGATGATATCCAACAAATTCAGGCGTCCGTGGCATTTGCCGAACAGCAGAAAGTAAAGCTGATCATCTATGGTGGGTACGATGCTCCGCTGTGTGCCGAGTTGCTGAAGAAACGCGATGTCGCGGTGATCATCGGCGGCGTCTATCGATTGCCAATGCGTCGATCCGAAGCCTATGACACGCCGTTTACTGTTCCTGCTCGTCTGCACGAAGCGGGCGTGCGATTCTGTATTTCTGGCAGCGGACGTTTCGGTGCATCGAATGTTCGGAATTTGCCGTATCACGCCGCCATGGCAGTCGCGTTTGGCTTGCCGCATGACGAAGCGATGAAGGCGATCACGTCCTCTCCGGCCCAGATCCTCGGCGTCGCCGAACGTGTCGGAACGTTGGAGCGCGGACGCGACGCGACGTTCATCATCACGGACGGCGATCCGTTGGAAACAACGACGCAAGTCGAAGCTGCTTATATTCAAGGCCGAGAAGTTGATTTGAACAACCGCCACAAACGACTCTGGAAGAAATACGAAGAGAAGTATCGGCGACTCGGATTGACGAAAGAGTAACCAACGACGAATGGCCTGGCTCTACGACACTCGTTTCGCGGTCAATGCACAGACGGCGTAGAGTCGCGGTCCGAGATCCCAAACCCACGGGTTACTCAATCGCACATCCGTCACCTGAGGTGCCAGCATCTCGTCCGTTTCCAGCAAGTGCTTGAGCACAAACGGATTCATGCCGCTGAAGAAATTGCGTTCTGAAATTGCTCGCCCCACCAGCATGGGCAGCTCCGCCGCGGAGCTTGTCGCCAACGCAGGAACCGTGAGCGACGAAACGACGTCGGTGATCAGCACGGCTGCGCCACCGGGCACGACGAGATCGATCAAGCGGCGCAGATGCTCCCGACGCACGCAAGTCAACAACTCGAGGAAGCGGGGATGTTGCTCGCCGAGCGTTAGTGAGATCGATTCGATTAGCTGGCTCAATAGGCAAACGGATGCAGCTACCGAGTAGGTGCCTGCACCGGGCAGAGAATCGAGGCGAAGCGCGCTCGAAATGCAAGCGTCCACTTGCCCGTCGGTTGCCGGTACTTCCGGCGTCCACTCCGACATCAAGTGCGTTACCCCCGTGACATCAACGCCCCCTCGAATCGTGAGCTTGTCGGGGGTGGCGTTTTGACGCACGATCCCGGATCTGACCGCTTCCACGTCGATGTCGACCAAATCAATGTGAGTAAAAGTGTCGAGCAGCCGGCTCAACGACAAGTCGTTACAGTTGCCAGCCCCCAAGACGCACAGGGTCCCGTCCGTCGCAGTCGCATTGCCCAGCAGCAGGTCCGTTACGTGTTGGCGGTGCGAAGCGAAACAGCTCCAGCCGCCGCGGGTCTCGGCGTTTCGAGAGGACTGTAGTTGACCGATACGCTGCATTGCGAAATCCCAAACAAGTGAAAGGTTGTTCCAAGTTACCACACAACTCGATTCCCACAGTCTTCGACGTGTCGCCGTACGGTTTAGGCAAGATGTAACGGTTCAAATAGTGGAAGCGAACGTGACAGCGGTAACGTGTCGATGGGATATATCGCTGCTCTACTTTTCCCACCGCGAAGATGTCACCCCACTATGCAACACGCCCAACTTCTTACGTCCGTCCGGCAACATGTTCGTCGTACGTTTACCGCTCAGGGCGTCGAAGATCTCGACGACTGTTGTGAAACAATCCTCATCCGGGATGGATTCTATTGCGGCCGTCGCTTCACTTGTGACAGCCACCGCGCGATTTGGTTTGTCGAAGAGAAGCTGATTAAATACTATGGCGCGGATGGCGAGTTTATGTTCGCACAGCCAATTGAAGGGCTTCCCGACACGGCGGCTGCCTGATACGGGCACTCTCTACATCAGCTATCAAGGAAAGTGATGTAGATCGCCACTCTTATTCCCTTTCCACCAAGCGACGTCGCCCGCGAAATCCACGACGACCCGCAATCGCCGTATCAACTTATCCGATCATGCGACGAATGGCACATTGCGCATCAGAAACTGCCGTCACAACGGATCAGTTAGACGTGACCTACACTTACCAAGGACGATACGCCGTCGAGTGGGTTTGGGCGAGTTATCGCGGTGGATACCAATAGCTAGGTCACGATAAGTACGATAATGACGGAACTGACGAGATGAAGCGAGTCTTGGTAATCGGGTTCTCGGTTTGCATGTTTAGTTTCGCGTCCTGTGATCGTCGGGAAGTCGCCACCGCGATCTTGACGGTCGGCTTTTCGGGAACGGATAGTTCAGTCGTTGACAGTGCATGGCAGGCAGGAGTTTTGCCGGAACAAGAGGTTCTGGAGTTCGACAACGCAATCGCGATTAGTCCACTGGACGAAATCTGGAGCGAACTGCAAGAACTCCGCGAGCAGGTTGCCGCTAACGATCCGCCGCTGCTTCTTGAGACATTCGTTGATCTGATCGGGCGGCTAGAGAAGTTGATTGCGGACTACGAGCAGATCGACGGTGCGAAGGAGCAACTCCAGTCAGCTCGCGAGGCCAAACTGACAGCCCTTTCGATTGGTGCTAGTACGCATCCGTTGCTGTACTCCTCACTTCGCGACGAGTTTTATCGCGAACTGTTTCAAGCCGAGTACGACAGCGAGACCGCCGCCAACGCGTCCGTGCAGCAGTTCGTTACCGGTTATCTCGCGAAAAGCAAGACGAACCCGCGGACAGCAGCTGCGCTTGTTCAGCACGTGACGGCACATCCGGATTGTCAAATGAACGTCCAGCTCTATATGACCACGGTCGAACGACTCGCCAACGAAGGTCAATTCGCCGCTGCAATGCGAGTCGGTTCCCAAGGACTCAAGCTTTGCGCAGCGCAGAGCGGTGTAGCGCGATTGGACCAGCAAATCAAGAATCTGCGCGCCACGAACCCTGGCTTGCCCGGTGATGTGATGCAGTTCACCAGCCCAACGATTCGCGGTCCGCGATTTGATCTGGCATCGCTCCGCGGCAGACCGGTTTTGGTTGTGTTTTGGGCGACCTGGTGTCCGGGCTGTGTCAAGGAGGCACCCGAGATCAAGGAGTTCTATGAACGCTATCACGACGAAGGGTTGGAAGTCGTCGGAGTGAGCTTGGATGTCAATCGCGAGGAGTTGGCGGCCTTTGTCAACAAACAGCAACTCCCTTGGCCGCAGATGTTTTCCAACCATCCTGGTAACGAAGCCTGGAACAATCCGATTGCCAAGCATTATGGCGTCAAATCGATTCCCTGTGCATTCTTGCTCGACGAGCAGGGCACGATCGTTGCCTCGCATCTGCGGAATGGCTCCACGATTGAGGCCGCGATCCTCAAGCAATTGTCGCGATAGCATCCAACTGCGAGTTCGCTCTCCGTTCGCCTTCAGTTCCCGCTGAAACTCGCCAACTGGCGCGTAGGTAATGTATAACGTCCGCACGTCTGTACCTCGGTATGGCCGGTTCGTTTCAAATTGTTGATTCCTGGGAGTTTGCGTGGTGAATATATTGCGTTCAATTGCCGTTGCCGCCGCTGCGGCATTCTTCTTAATGAACACTTCAAGGGCCGCCGATTCTGAACGTCCCGGCGCGCCGCATTTACTCCCGGCCGAGACTTTGGCTTACATCCGTGTCGCCAATATGCCCGAATTGGTCGAAAAGTTCGGCAATACGGCGATGGGACGAATCGCCGCCGATCAGCAGGTGCAGCCCTTTGTCGGCGATTTGTATCGTTCGGCGGCCGAGGCATTTCAAGTCATCGAAGACCGCGTGGGCGTGCCCTTGCACGAATTGCTGGCGATTCCGCAAGGTGAGCTTTGCTTGGCACTGGTCGCTGCCGAGGAAGGAACTCCGCAACCCGTGGTCTTCTTCGATGTAGGTGACCATCTCTTCGCGGCCGAGCAGGTCATCGAAAGTGCGGAGACGGCACTGGCCGCGCAGGGTGCCACGCGGACCACCAAGTCCGTCGCAGAGACAGAGATCGTCATTCACACGATGGCCGGCGATCGACAACGACGCTTTGCTTATTTCGTTCGCGATGGTGTGATCGGATTGAGCAGCGATGAAGACATGTTGGCGCAAGTCCTCGGCGTTTGGAACGGCGACGAAGTCAACAGCCTCGCGGACAATCGCACTTTCACGGCCATCATGAAACGCTCGGTCGGGTTCAAAGAAGAACCGCCGCAAATCACGTGGTATGTCGATCCTTTTTCGTTGGCTAAGCGGGTGACCCGCGGGAACTTTTCGGCACAAGCCGGAATCTCCTTGCTGAGCGGACTTGGACTGAACGGCGTGAAGGCGATCGGCGGAAGCTTGATCTTGGCGACGGACGAGTTTGACGGGATCTTTCACGTACACGCGATGTTAGAGAACCCTCGCAACGGTGCGTTGAAGATGATCGCCTTCGAGGCAGGCGAAGTGACGCCCGAGCCTTGGGTTCCGAAGGATGCCGCGAGCTACACATCGCTGAACTGGAACGTCGATAAGACCTATTCCGAGTTGACTCGTTTGTATGACACTTTTCGTGGCGAAGACGCTTGGAAGAATCAAGTTCTTCAGCAGCTTCGTAAGAGTCTCGATGTTGATCTTGAAAAAGACATCATCGATCAGTTGGAGGGGCGGGCGACGCTAGTGCAGTGGATGCAGCGACCCGCGCGTATCAACAGCCGATCGATGTTGGTCGCATTCAAGCTAAAGAATCCCGATCAAGCGCGCGGCACGCTCGACCGCGTCGCCGCAAAGTTCTCCGAGCGTCTCGCACGTAAAACCTTTGGAGGCGCGACGTACTATCAGACAGTAGCAGGCGGCAGGGGCCGCAATGGTCAGCCGGATGCCGAGATCGTGCGCGTTCCGACACCGTGTCTGGCGGTGTTGGGCGACTATCTGATCATGACCGACAACGAGAAGTTGTTCGAGCAAGTCGTGATCACCAAGAGCGATGCCTCGCTATCGCTCGCCAACGAACTCGATTACAAGTTGATTGCAAGCAAGATTCAGCGACAGCAAGGCGAGACCAAGGCAGGCATGATTTCCTTCCATCGCCCGGAGGAAGCCTTTCGCACCATGTACGAGTTGGCGACGGCGAGTTCCACACAATCGAGGCTCGCGACCGCAGCGGAGAACAACGGTGTATTTCGAGCGCTCAGCGGTGCGCTGACCAATAACCCGCTGCCGCCCTTTGCCGTCGTAGCGCGATACCTGGCTCCGGGTGGTGCCCTGGTCACAGACGACGAGACGGGAATTCACTACACGGCGTTCACACTGCGTCGCGAATAGCTTGTGCGTAACCGCTAGTCGTGTTGCGAAGTCCCGAGTTCGGGCGTCGCGATCCACCGCAATCCGATCCGCCGCGCAATTCCTTGCCGTTTGATGCTGGTCACGATTGCAGGTTCCCAGACGTCACCGACGAGTAACTCAACTTGTTCGTTCGCTACTATCTGACAGCGAAGTCCGAGTTGGATGGCCACACCTTCGTCGGATTGATCGAGTAACGAGCAGCGAAGTATCTCCTCGCCGTCTCGCTTTCGTAGCGTGATCATTGTTGTCGCGGGGCCGGGCAACAGCCGCGGAGAGTTGCGCTGATTCACGAGTGATGTTCCCTCGGGGCAATCGATCGCTTAGGTCGCCGCATTATCGGCAGCGCCGACGCAAGACTTCTAAGTGGTTGTCGACCGATTCGACGCCGTCAACACGAAGCAGCGTTTCTTGGGCCATCTGTTTTTCGTAGTACGAGTGAACGACACCGCGTACGACCACTCGCCGAGATTCCGGTACAATCGATATGTTCGAGCCTGCGAGGTACGGGCTGACGTCGGCGGCAGAACCAATTCGTTCTTCGAGCGTGGCTTCACAAAATTGCATGATGGAGTCCTGGAGCGAGTGTTTGATGGAGAGGGGGAGGGGAGAAACACACAATAGACTTATCGGCTGCGGCTGATGAGTTGGTAAACTCTCCGCGTTAGGAAAAGCGATTGCGTTAGGAAAAGATGTCCGAATCGCCTGCCTGTAACGGTCATGACGGCTGGACGGATCGTGCACAGAAAGCGACAATCTAACCCAGAGATGAATTGCTATCGGTTGGCGTTGACGCTTTCGTACGACGGCCCTCCGAGGCCGTCGACATGCTTAACGACGGCCTCGGAGGGCCGTCGTACGGACATTGCGAAAGTGCGATGGCAGATCCCGAGCAGGATATTCTCGACGAGCGGCACGAAGCCAAAGGCCACCCAAATTGATAGATTTCGAGATCCTCGCAACCGTCGCCATTCTGTTTGCGGCGTGCATGACGCGATCTTCGTTTGGGTTTGGCGAGGCGCTGGTGGCGATGCCCCTGTTGTCGATGGTCATTGGCGTCAAAGACGCGGCGGCGACCGTGGCACTGACCTCGATCTTCAACGCGATTGTGATTCTGCTGACCACGAAATGGCACAATATCGAGTGGCCAGCGGCGAGGTACTTGCTCGTTGGGGCGTTGTTGGGAATTCCGCTTGGCGTCTACGTCTTGGTGAACGTCCCCGAGTCGGCAGTCAAACTAGTGCTGGCCGCGCTGGTGATTTCATTTGCGGTGTTCGGCCTGGTTCGACCGTCTTTGGCAAGGCTGGATAGCAATGTGGCTGGGCTCGGGTTTGGTTTTATCGCCGGGGTGCTGGGCGGAGCCTACAACACCATCGGACCGCCAATGGTGATCTTCGGCACGCTTCGCCAGTGGCCGGCCCAGCGGTTTCGCATTACGTTGCAAACGGTCTTTTTTCCGACGAGCCTTGTCGTCGCTGGTTTTCATTCCGCCAACAAACTCTGGACGCCTTTGGTCATCAAAAGCTTTCTGATCGCTCTACCGTTCCTCGTATTGGCGGCTGTCGTGGGGCGTGAGATCAACAAGCGGATCGAAGGAGCACGTTTCTCCCGCTGCATCTTTTACTTGTTGCTCTTGATCGGTGTCGTCTTGGTCGGGACAGTCATACGAGACGCATTCGCAAAGTCGATGTGAGGCATCGAAGGCCCAACAAGTATATGTCAGCTCAGGCCAACGGCCACTTTAGACCCGACACGGTGTTGGGACAAATTCAACGGTTTTCGGCCCAAAGGGCCAGGCATTTGTCTAGCCCAGGCCAACGGCCTGGGAATGGAAACGAGAGCATCGATTGCGAGGGCCAACGGCCTGGTCATTTGTTCGTGGCGAGCAAACTTCCGGATCGTTGGCCCTACCTTCTTCGTTTGTTGCCGAGTCCCAGGCCGCTGGCCTGGGCTAGATAATTTGCTGGGCCGTTGGCCCGAAGAAGTGGATTGGCGTTAAGGCAATGGTTGCGTCGAGCGGAGATATGCGAATAGATCCCGCAGTTGCTGATCATCGAGCGGTTTCAGGATTCCTTCCGGCATGATCGAAGTGCGAATGGCTGCCATCTCTTCGATGTCGTCACGCGGGATGATCAACCGCTGACCATCCGCTCCTTTCAACACCACGACGCGATTGTCCTGCTCTTCGACAAAACCGTTCAGCGTTCGTCCGTCCGCAGTGAAGACCACAAAGTTCTCAAAGCCTTCGCGAATCTCCAAACTGGGATTTACGACGTTCAGCAAGATGCCACGAAGATCATCGCGTTTGTAAGGCGTGAGGTTGGGACCGATCTGGCCGCCATCCGTGAACAGCTGATGACACTTGCCGCAGTTCGTCAGGAAGAGTTGCTTGCCGCGATAAGGATTCCCGACCGTGTCGGCGAGCAGACCTTGAAGTCGCTCGATCTCGCTTCGCATCTCGTCGGTCGTCGCCGACTGGACATCGCCCCAATGCTTGCGGACAAGTCCGGCAATCTGCTCGTCTTTGTAAAAGAGCAGTTTCTGCAGCACGGCGGGCGGTATGGAATCCGGCTTGATATTTCCGGAATCGACTTCGAGAAGGAGGCTTATCGCCCAAGCCTTGCGGCTGGCCAACACACCTTGTGCGATCCGTTGAACGTCACCGGAGAGCGAATTATGCAGCTTCGCAATCGCGGAGCCGACTGATGCTTGGTCATAGGCTTGCAGGGCCGTGAGAGCGGCGGACTGCACGTCCGGTTGCTTGGTGGTGGCGACGGCTTGAAGCAAGACGTCGATGGCGCGGGCTTGATGGATCTGACCGAGCACTTGAATGACTTCCACTCGCTGCTTGACGTCTGTCTTCTCCTCGGCAGCCAACTTGAGGGCCTCGCCGATTGCGGCCTCGTCGCCACGGCGTAACCGCAACGCCAACGAACCTCCGCCGACCTTAGTCAGCGCGGCCACCAACTCGTCCGGCAGGTCGCCGAGCGTGCGGCCTGAGAAGGCGACTTCAAAGCCCTTCATCAGTGTCTTGGAATCGTCGGGACTGGGTGCCAGCTCGAACAGCTGTGCGCAAGTAATGAGATCACGACGCGTTCCCGCCATCGCGTAGCGTCGCATCACGCGTTCCGCAATGTATTGCTTCACGAGCGGCCGGCTCCAGATCGCCTCGTCGCGAAACATGTCGACAACTTGCTCTCGCCCTTCATCGGCCTTGGCCTCAATCGCCCACCAAATCGAAAGAGGATTTAATGCGTCGTCGACGTCCTCGTCGCGATCCAGCAAGTTACGGACGAGCGGGATAGCTTGTGCCGGCGGCAGTCGACGTGCGGAGCAGGCCAGTTGGCAGCGAACCTCGACGTTCGGTTCAGTTCGAGCGAGCGCCGCAAGTTGTTCCGCGATCGTGTCAGAAACTGTATGATCGTCGCACAGCAGTCGGATCGTCCAAGTCCTGACGAATGGATCTTGATGCTGCAACGTGCGCGCTGCGAGTTCCTCGTCGAAGCCTCCAGACAGATTCAACGCCCAGAGGTATTCCAGAGCCAGTTGCCCCTCTGCCTCGAACAAACGACTGTTAAGGGTTGGGACAATGGAAGAATCGTGAAGGTCGCCCAACAATCGCATGGCGACTTGGCGATGCTGTTTGTTCTCGTGCTTTAAGACTTCGAGCAGCTCTAGTGCAGAAAGCTTCGAGTAATCGTCAGGTTGTGCCGGCTCGGCTTCTGGAGCTCGAAGTCGATAGATGCGCCCGGTGTCTGGCGTCACGCGGCCTTGGTGGTGGCTGGCATGATCGATTCGCTGTTCGTAGAAGTCCGCAACGTAGATCGCACCGTCGGGGCCGACCTTGATTTCGACAGGGCGAAACCACGGATCGTCGCTCGTGACCGCTCGGTCAATGTCCTTGGTAACGAATGTTGCACCTTGAGGCTGGACGTCGCTGATCACAACTTCACTTTGCAGCGGCCCAACGCCGAACAATTTTCCGGCGTACTTGGCCGACAGAGCGGCTCCTTCGTAGATGACATAGGTGTGTGTGAAGCGCGGAACCGAATGATGTCCCATCGCTTCGAAATAGCCAAAGGCATACGGGTTGGTTAATTCGCCGTGCTTGCCGAAACTCTTTTGATAGTAGCCGCCTTGGACGTAATGGAAGCCACGCGTGTCGCCTCCGTTATGGCCGGAGTAAACACGACCCTTCGAATCGATCTCGACGCCGAATGTGTTGCCGCCGCCTTCGGCAAAGATCTCGTACTGGCGAGTCTCTGGGTGATACCGCCAGATCAGCTGACCCATTGAATGCACGGGCTTCTCCTTGCTTCCGTAGTGCTTGATCTGACCGGTTACCGTGCTGCCCTGCGACGCGTAGATCCAACCATCCGGCCCCCAGCGCAAGTTCGCAGCGACCGAATGCGAATCTTCAATCCCAAAACCTTCGAGTAAGACTTCGGGGTCGCTGTCCGGCACATCGTCCTGGTCGGCATCGGGATAGAACAGCAAGTACGGCGGGTTCATCACGAACACGCCGCCACGTCCTCGGGCAAACGAAACGGCGATACTTAAACCATCAACAAAGGTCTTATGCTTGTCGTACTTCCCGTCGCCATCGGTGTCCTCGTGGATCGTGATCTTGTCGCGGCCCGGATAATGATGCGGTGGTGGCGGCGGGACTTTGTCGTAGACCGCGCGAAGGTACTTGTCGCGACTCACGGCGGTCAAGCCAGCAGGCGTGGGGTACTGCTTGTAGTTCAACACCCACATTCGACCGCGCTCGTCAAAGTCGATGAACAGCGGCTGGCCGATTTCTGGTTCACTCAAAACAGCTTCGATGACGAGATCGTCCGGCGTGTGAAACTTTGTCAGCGCCTCGGCGACGGAAAGCGGGCCTTCCTCGCCGGGCAATCGACGCAGAATCTCTTCGACTACGGCAGCGGATTGAACTTCGTTGCGAGTGGACTTGGCGGTAAATGCGGTTGTTGCGTCGGCGTTGGCCCAGGCTAAGTCGTCGCCACCCTGCACTAACCAGGTGCCGTCGCATCGCATGGCGCGATCGCCGGCGAACAGTGCGGGTGCCGCAACATTGAACCCCGTGCGAGCGTCGCTGCTGTAGACACGAATAGCCAGAGTATTCAGCTCGCCGAATTTCACGATCGAAGGATCGACGTCGTGGCGCGACTCGCTTCCCAATCCACTCCGGAAACTGGGCGGGAACGCACCGGCTCCACCGACGCGAGTGCCATTCAAGTAGACTTCGCGGGCATCATCGACGGGCTCCGAGAAGAGCGAGAGTTTCCGGCCTTCCCAGTCGGCGGGAATGCGCACGGCACAGCGATACCACGTGTAGCCGCCGATATCTGCTGGCGGCTTCTTCCAAATGTCTGGAACCGTGACCTCTTGCCAAGTGCCTTGTGCCAGGAGCGGCTCCGCCGAGAGAGAACACGTGGTAGCAAGCATCAACGAAAAAACGAACAATCTCATACGAGTGAACATCGAAGTAAGCCTTCCTTCGCTTCGTAGTATGGGTGGGATTATGGGGCGGCGTGAGTTGGGTGCGGTTCAACCGGCATCGCTCAGCAACTGGCTGGCATTTAGGCGAGTGATCGCGTCGAGCTGAAATTGAGCCAGCTCTGATTCTCGCAGCTTTAGTAGGGCAGATTCAAGATAAAAGAACGGAAAGTGCGAGCCAAATAAGACGCGATCCAAGGGGGCATGCTCGAGCAGCGTCGTGATCCCGCCGACGCCTTCCTGCATCGAAATCTCGAAATAGACACGTCCGGCCGTCGCGAGTTGGCTGATCGTGTCGGCACGAAGCGTTCTCAGCGAATTCAATAAGACGACGCGCAGCTTGGGTCGATTCGTCAGTTGCGTGAGCAAGGGGGCCACATCGACAGGGTCGACGTGCAGCAATCGATGCTGAGTTCGCTCGTCTTCCATCTTGACCGCGATTTGTACGATCAGTCCGCGCTTGTCGGCTAGGTCGAGCAATTCGCTGAATCTCGGATCGCTTAACGCATAGCCGTGATAGTTCGGGTGTAGCCGGATGCCCGGCATCTTGTGTTCCTCGGCGCAGCGCCGCACGTCGTCTTGCCAATCGGGCAGCGTTGGGTTCACGCTGCCAAAGGGAAGTAGCAGTCCGTCGCTTTCGCCGGAACAAGCCTCGGCGAGCCGCGAATTGACAGCCGCAATGTCCTTGTGCAGCAGACCGTCAAAGCTTCCAGCCCAGGCCTGCGTCACACCGGCGTCCTTGAGCTTTTGCACTAGCTGCGAGGTCTCATCAAACGGCAAGCGGCGGGTTGGCCAGTGCGATAGGTTGACGTTGACATCAATCATGGCGTGGTGTGTTGCGGTAGGATCACGAGTACTTCAAGTTGGCCATGCGGCTCGACGCACTGGCCGGCGCATGTCCGATAAGCAGTATCACTGGAATGATCGCGTCGAACAAGTAGTAAGTCGAGCGGGTTAATCTGTCGCGATTGCGGGTTCAGCCGGAATTTACGCGACCTACTGGGGCAGCGACGCGTGGTCGGTTCGCGCGGGATATCAGAATCTTGGATTGAACGGGATTGCGCTGGCACCTGCGCAGCTACCGCTTCGGTTAAATCTTCGCGCGTGTACGATCAACTTGCGGTTTGTAATCGACAGTCGCTTTCCGTCTTGGGCCCGAAGGGTCCGCACAACCCCTGCCGGGTGCCGTAAGGCCCCGGATCGATTGCCAAGTGCGTATCGAAGCCCTGAAAGGGCGACACATTTAGTATCGCTACTCCCAGATGTAGATATATCGAAGGTCATATTCAACATATAGGTAGGTGAAAACTTCATTGCGGTGTCCATCGGAGAGGTAGAGCTTGCGGTTCTGTGTGCTGAACACGATATGGTCGAGGAGCTGTTGATGAGTTCCCGCCATGGTGTTGGCCCGCGATGTGTCGCCCTTTCAGGGCTTGGGAAGTAAATCTGCGATCTGTCGACCGGGGCCTTACGGCACCCGGCAGTGGCTGTTTCGACCCTTCGGGCCGGAGGGGCTTTCTACCTCCTACCCTCTGGCAAAATGTCATATAGCAGCGCTCACGAAATAACGTCCCCAATTGTTCCTGGTCTTACGCCAGTTAGCCCTCGGAAAACTGCGAAACGAGGAAGTTAGTTCGTGAGCGTTGCTACGAGCGTTTTAGTGCCGGAGGCACGACACAACCCCTGCCGGTGGCGTGAGCCACCGGAACCCAGC
>CAUJKL010000915.1 GCA_963204995.1 Planctomycetota bacterium
GGTGTTTTTTTTTTTTTGCCACACCCTTATAAAATTTTCTTTTTTCTCCGTAAAAAAAACCCCCCCGACCCCGTCCACCGCAAACTCCGCATGACGTCTCCCAGTTAAGACTTCCAGAAGTATCCCAATGTTTAAGCCCCATCAGAAGACACGTTTCCTTTTCGTGCTTCTTTGTGCTCTTTGTGGCCACCATTCGATCGCTGCCGATCGTCCCAACGTACTCCTAATTCTCGCCGACGACCTCAAGCCGTCGTTCGGTGCTTATGGCGACACGTGGGTGCATTCGCCGAACCTCGATCGGCTGGCAGCGAGTGGCATGCGATTCGACATGGCGTACTGCAATCAAGCGGTGTGTGCGCCGTCGAGGAACAATCTGCTGACGGGGGCTCGCTCGACATCGTTGGGCGTTTACAGCCTGGGCTATAACTTTCGTCGAGCTGTTCCGAACGCCGTCACGATGCCACAGTACTTCAAGCAGCACGGTTATCATTCGGCCGGGATCGGGAAGGTGTTTCACATTGGTCACGGCAATGTCGGCGACAATGCTTCCTGGAGTGTGCCGTTTCTGCCGGATAAAGTGATCGACTATGTGCTGCCGGAAAGTACCGACGGGCAGATGACAAGGGAAGAAGCCTTGTTCGGCAACAAGCCGGCGAACGGCCTGCCGCGTGGAGCGGCGTGGGAGGCTGCGGATGTCGATGACGGAGCGTATGCCGACGGCCGAATTGCGGCCGAAGGGATCAAGCGGCTGCAAGCTTATAAGACTTCGGAGCAACCGTTCTTCCTGGCCCTGGGATTCACCAAGCCGCACCTGCCCTTCTGTGCTCCGAAAAAGTACTGGGATCTGTACGACGCTCGCGAGATGAAGCTGGCACGAGTCACCGAACCGCCGGCCGGTGCGCCGAAGTACGCAGGCAAGACTATCGGCGAATTGAACCAGTACAAACCGGTTCCCGACGAGCCGCCGTTAACCGAAGAGATGACGCGGACGCTGATCCACGGATACTACGCAGCACTCAGCTATATGGACGCCCAAGTCGGACGCGTGCTGGACGAAGTCGAGCGGCTCGATCTGAACGAGAATACCATTATCGTGTTGTGGGGCGACCACGGATACCACTTGGGCGATCACGGCATGTGGACCAAGCACACCAACTATGAACAAGCGAATCGAATTCCGATTATCATCTCCGCGCCGGGGGTAACGAAGACGAACAGCAGTTCGCGTGCGCTGGTCGAAACCGTCGACATCTACCCGACACTCTGCGAACTCGCAGGCTTACCAGCCCCGGCCGGTCCGCAACCGATCGATGGAAAAAGCATCGTATCGATTCTGAAGAACCCTGCGGCCAGCGTCCGCGATCATGCTTATCACTGTTTCCCGCGCGGCAATCGCCTCGGTCGCGCCATTCGGACGGACAGGTATCGGCTGGTCGAGTGGAAGCCGTGGGATGCCGACTCAGGAGAGATCGAATACGAATTGTACGATTACGAGAGTGATCCTTTGGAAACGACGAATCTCGCCACGGCCAAACCCGACATCGTGGCACAGCTGAAGCGGCTATTGGCATCGCATCCAGACGCACAGCCCGTCCGCCAATAGGATCGTCCAGGAAATAACTTCATGGAACGAGGTGGCTGGGGCTGAGTCCGCGAAGCCCCGGCTGACCAGGAACTCCAATAGCCGTGGCGTCGAAGACTCCGCCACAGCCACCCGCCAACACCCGGCTCGACAAGTTGAAATGTATTTCAAATGAAGTTCAAGACCGTCAGTTGAAGTGTTTGTCCGATGACACGGAGCGTCGCCTCCATGTTCGCCTGTCGAGCGGACAATTCCGAAATCGCCTTGACGATATCGGCATCGAGTTCCGTGGACAGCGAAGCTCGCAGTTGAACGTCTTCGTCCTGCACGCGTTGTCCCAGTACGTCAAGTGAGCGGGCGCGAGCTCCAAGATCGGCTCGCGAGAACGTCAAACGCTCGAAGTCGTCATCGAGCATCCCTACTGCGCGCCCGATTTCGCCAACATCGAAACTCCCGAGCGCCTCGCTGAGTCGCAACAACGAGTTGAAGATGCCTTTCGTTTCGGCGGGATTTACGTCTCGGCCCTGCACTCGGTCAAAAGCGCCTCCGGCAAAGGTTGCTACGACTCCCGTGGTTTGAATTGCGCCGGAACCATTGTTGGCTGGATCTTGTAGTGTCTCGAGACTGGCGGTGAATCTTCCTTGAGCGTTAATCGCATCGATGACCCGATTGGCCGTTGTTTGCCCGGCATCGATATCGACATATAGACGGCCGCCCGCATACGTAGCAGTTGCTTCGCCGTTCCCCAGGACATCGCGATAAATCACTTGAACATTGTTGAAGCTTGGGCCGCCAACCTTCGCCGAAAGGACGATCCCCGTGTTGCGGTCGTTGGGTTGTGGAAAGGTGACAGTCGCCTGCGCCGGAACGGACGCAGATAACTCTGCTGTCGCGGCATTTCTTGCGACGAGCCCGAGATCCCAGGCTGCAAAGCTCTGGCCCCGCGCGATCGTCAACGATTGGGCACCGCTGTTGTTCTCGTCCGTGATTTGAATACCGTTTCCGAACTCGGCAAGCCGCGCCGTGATTGGCGATGTGCCTCGGTTCGTAGGATGTGTGTTGATCAGATCGATCACGTCGCCGATCGTGTTCGCAGACCTAATGTCGATATCCAAATCTGGAGACCCGTTGCGCCGGATCGTAAAATCGACATGAGGCTCGCTGCCGCCGACAAAACTCGGATCGGCCGCCAAATCGTCGTTGCCGCCGGTAAGATCGACACCGCGCCCGAAGTTCAAATCGGCGAGCAACGTATCACGATTAAACGTCCTGATGCCAAGCTCCGTAGCGGTCGTTCCGCCATTCTCGCCGATCTTGAAATCCGCACCGCTCAATCGCGACCGAACTTCGATCCTTTTTCCATCCGCCGCGATCCGCGCCGAGACGTTTGCTGTGGAACCGTTTAGCAAGTTCAACAACTCTTCCACCGTATCGGCGGACTCAAACGTGATCGTATGCGATCGGCCGCCATTAACGATCTGGATGCCACTTTCCTTGTTGAACAAGAGGCCCGAACCGCCGACAAACGTCCCGGTGGCACCTAATTGCACCGTCCCTGAACCCGCGTTCTCAAGGTCTAGCTTACTGTCCAGTTGCGCGGTGAACTGACCCGTGGCGTTGATGGCGTTGACGACCGTTGCGGCGGAAGTGACTCCTGGGTTCACGTTAACTTGAAGCACGCGAGTCAGCTCGTCGAAAGTGGCTACCGCGCCGTCTCCGGCAATGGCACCGTTCGTGGTGAGCCGAACGATGACACCATTGATGTTTGCGCCATTTTGTGCCGCTTCGATAAAAATGTCGTTATTGACGCCGGCTGACGGAAGCACTACCGACGCGCGTGTGCCGAGTATGTCCGTCAATCGCGTGGTGGGTTGCAAGCGTGGTGCGAGATCCGTGCCGAACAGCTGTTTGATCCCGACGCCCAGCGAATTGAAGATTCCCAATTGCGTAGCGGTCGTACCTCCCGATACTTCGCGCACCGTCAGATTCCCACCGCCCGCGTCGTCGATATCGATCGACAAAGCATTATTGGTCAGCCGTACGGTGATCTGTCGACCTTCGGGCGGATTGCTTTCGATCAACCGCACGACATCTCCGACCGTCTCGGCAGATGCAATATTGATGGTCTTCGTTGACGATCCATCCGAGATGATAAAGCTGCCTTTGGTGATGCCACTTCCATCACGGAGCGAACTCAGTTTTGTATCAAGAGTCAGAATCGGGTTCAGATCGGCGGTGCCTTGTACTTGGCTTGAAATCGCGCCGAAGACTTCGTTTCCTGTGACATTTGCATCCAGCAGATAGTTGGCATCGACTAGACTGTTTAGATCAACTTCATTGCCTTGGTAAACGACGTTTGTTCCCTGATACTCGAATGGTGGTTGCGTTGTCTTCGATCCGGCAAAGAGGTATCTGCCGCGGAATTGCTGGTTCCCAACGTCGATCAGTTGTTCGATCGCACGATTGACCTCCTCGGCGATGACGCGGCGTTCGTCCTCGCTATTGGTCGAGTCGACAGCGGACAACGCGTTGGCACGGATGTTCGTCAGCAGTTCAGAAACGCGTGACAATGCGTTCTCAGTCGCGGCGACGTACGAAGACGTCGTGCTGACGTTGGTGCTGACTTGTTGCTTCTGCTCCAGGATGCGTTGCAAGGTGATCGCGCGTGCTGCTGCCGGAGCGTCGGCACTAGGCACCGACACGCGTACACCGGTACTCAGTTGATCCTGGAGCCGAACGAGCTCCAGCCGATCAAAGTTAAACTGCGATTGCAGGCGTGTTTGCAGAAGTTGCTCGGTAACGCGGCCGGAAGCAACCGGATATATCGCGGGCATAGGCTTCGTGCGAAGTTAGAGGTTCATCAGAACGTTAAGGAGTTCGCTGATCGTGGCAACCAGGCGTGCGGATGCTTGATAGGTTCGCTGATAGGAAATCATATTGATGGCTTCTTCGTCGATACTCACTCCGGTCAAGCCGAGGTATTGGCCTTCGAGCGTCTGCTGATACACGCTAAATCCTTCACTGACGGCCTTGGTGACGGCGGAAGCTTGAGTCACATCCGCGACCAACGATTCGTATTGCTTGGAAAGCGTCTCGCCGTTTCTCGATTCGAGCGGCCTGTCGCCAAACGCAGCCAGTTGCAACGCAATTTTGGTGTCTTCGCCGACTCCGCCTTCGCTCGCCGCAAACTTGGAAGCATCGGAGCGAACGACGGAATTGATGCCGATATCGCGGCTGTTGGAGCCCGAGAAAAATGTATTGATGCCGAGCGAGGCCAGTAAATGGCTCGTATCGCTCCCAAAGCCAAACTCGAGAATCGGCGAATCGGTGGTAATCGTCAGCTGTCGGTCGGGGCTAATACTCGCCACCAATCCGGTGATCGAGTTTAACGACGAGGCGAGACTCTCCAGCGTTGTATCGCTGTTCAATCCATTCAGTCGCACAAAGACATCGGTCGTTTCCGTCAAGCCCGTCCGAGTGTTGAATACTTTCACCTGAAACGAGCCATTCACCGGAGTGAACGGCAGGCCGGCCTGATCTAACGCTTGCGCGACGTTATCCACAGCGAATTCGCTCTGGACTTCATTCAGCCCCGTCAAACCTTGACCATTCGAATAGATCTTGTTGAACTCGAACGTCAGTGTCGCTGCTAATTCGTCCAGTCGATCGATGAAGCCGCCGAGCACTTCGTCGCGGGCCGAATAGAGTCCGGCGAGTTTGCCTCCGCTGGCCGCGATGGGTGCATCGGTTGCGGAGAGGTTGATCGAGGCAGCGGACAGGCCCCGATCTGACGTATAGTCGACTTCGACCTGACGATGCTCGCCTTCGATGACGAGAAAGTCACCGCCCGCAAAGACACTCACCGATCCATTCGGTTGCTCGGCAACACGTACTTTGACGATCTTTGACAACTCAGCCAGCGCCACCTCGCGCTGGTCGCGGAGCCCGACTGCGTCGCTGGCGGTTGTCGTGCCCCCTTCAGTTTGGACGATGTTCACATTCAGTTTCGCAACTTGAGCCACCAATCGATTTATGTCAGCTGCGGCAGAAACGATCTGGTTGTTGACGTTGCTTCGAACATCCGTAACTCGCGAATCCAGTCGCCGGATATTGTCAGCCAGAGTTGATCCCTGCCGCACTGCCAAATTGCGAACCGCGATATCTTCCGGCTGATTGAGAATGTCGTTGATGGAATTGAAAAAGTTCGACATCGACGTGCTCAAATCCGTGTCGGTTAATTCACCAACCACGGCTTCGAGTTGAACGTAGGCATCCTCTTGGGCTTGGCTGCCCGCGAGATCGCTGATCGCGCCACGCAAGCGATCGGATAGAAAGCGATCCGATTGCTGAACGATGCCTTCGACCTGAACGCCCAACCCCAGCGGGAGGTTGCCGATCAGTTGGGTCCCGGCAGGGGTGAACACCGGCCGTTGGCGGATGTAGCCAGGCGTGTTGGCGTTGGCGATGTTGTTCCCGGTGACCTGCAGGCCAACCTGAGAAGCAAACAGCGCGTTGTTGGCGATCTGAAGCGATCCAAGAAGAGACATGACAGCACTCTGCGCGACTTCGTCAGTCCCGCGGTAGCGCCTAAACTTCCTTGTCTACCAGCGCACCGCGTGAATCTGACGGCTCGTCTCTTGAATATGTCGGCTGCATTCGCCCGCCAGTAGCGACAATCTCTAATAACTGCGACAGATGAAGGATGGTTCGCTGAGCTAGCACCCAATTCGCAAGGCTTTGATGCTGCAGCAATCGCATCCGCGCCGACGCTGCTGTCATTTGTTTAGTAACTTTTCCGCGTCGAGCGTTGGAGAGCGTCGAGGCGATGTTGCCAAGGTTTTCCGCTGGTATACCTTGTTCCTTGGCTGCAACAAGCAAGTGTTCGCGCCGCTGATGACAAGAGCGGAGTCGTTCACACAGCGCTTCGGCGCGAGGATGCAATTCGAGCATCTGCTGCATATCGTTGCAAGCCATGCTATCACGCTTCGCCGCAAGCACGTCGAGTAACTCGGTTTGCACGTTGGATAGCTCATCGAGCAGCGTCGTGAGATCGGCTTCCCAATCAACTTGTTGCGTTTCGGCCAACATATCTCGCACACCCTTCTCGATGTTCCATTCGCGCTTCGTGATAACTGGTTCGGGAGTGTGTGCCACTGGCTGTGCCAGTGCAATCCGCCTCCCATCAGAGAGTGATTCGGCACTGGCAGACCCAGTGGCACACCCAACGATCTCTTGGGATGCCATCGCAAATCCCAACTACGACAAAGTGCTAGGCGCGCCCCAGCGAATACAACTCGAACAATGGATCGGTGAACTCGTGAGCACTCGCTTTGGTCATGTGTTCTGAAAGCACTTGATCGAGCTGGCCTTGGAACACTTCTTCCGTACGGCCGCCATGAAAGTAAGCTGGCTTATCGACCGTCTTCCGCATGGCGCTCAACATCTGTTGAAAGAAAGTTTGTCCAACGAAGTTATCAAATGCCTCGCGCAGCTCGCCGGGCTTCTCGACCTTCTCAAGCTCTGAGGACGCGGTCAATTCTCGCGGCGCTTCATAACTCGGGAACCCAGAGAATACGCTGCTGACTTGAGTGCTTGTCGGGATGTTCATGGTGCTGCCTTGGTTATTGAACGATCAGTCGACCGTACAAGTCGCCGCTTCGCTCAAGCGACGTGATGATGTCCATTATGTCGTCGGGGCTGACCTTCAGCGCATTCAGTGCAGAGACCAATGCCTTCAGACGAGTCGTCGATGTATCGGATTGATCGATCTCCAAAAACGGACCAATCGATGGTGCGTTTCCCGTTTCGATACTTAGGTTGCGATGTGCGACAGCGACACGGCCTACCATAACGTTGTCGCCAATGACGATGCTGCCATTGCGTTTGTCAATTACGACGCGAGCGTCATGCTTGGGAGGCACGATCTGCGTGTCGAGAACTTCTGCGATGAAGGCGACTGTGTTGTCGCGATAGCGGTCATCGATTCTGACAACGATGTTCACCTGGTCGATGGCCTTGGCAATGGGTTCGCTGCTGGAAGCTCCAAACCGACTGGGTGTGTTCAGAAGATCTTCGATCTCGAACGCCGCTTGAAAACTCGCGTGATTCTTGTCCAGAACCAACGTGATCATGTCATCTTTGATGAAGGCGTTATGAAAGCTTTCTTCCAAGCGGCAGCCGTCGTGTACTTTGGCAGATGTCGGCGGACCTGTCTTGTCCAGCGCGACGAGCCCTTGCGCACTGGCGTAGACGCGAGGGCTTCCCGGTCGCGGACCGAGCAGCGGAGTAATCATCAAGTAACCGCCTTCTATGCTCTTCGCGCTGATCGCGTTCACGACGACATCCAGCATCTCGCCCTGGCGCGCACCTTCGGCCGGCACGATGGCCGTCACATAAACCATGGCGACGTTCTTCGCGTTTTTCAAATCGTCGAGGTTGGCTGTACCGCCGTTGCTTTGGCTCAACGCGTTCCCCATCTTGGCCATCATCGTCGAGAGCGCTCGCAGCGTTGCAACTTCGCCATCGCCAGTTCCCTTCAAACCGACCACAAAGCCGATCCCATGCAATGTATTTTCTTCTTGGCCTTTGACACGGCAAATATCGCGAACTCGCAAGTACTGACCAAAGCAGCTCTCGCTGCTGGTCGCCCAGCCGAGGAGAATCGCTAGACCAGCAACGATCCGTTGCAAGTTTCGTGTCGTTTGTGTCGAGATGAAGGTACGCATGAAACCAACCTTGGAGAGTTGCATTAGAAAGGGGCGAACTCGTCGAGTACGCGGGTGAGCCAACCGCGTTTGTAGCCATCGCGAGATTGTCCGTGCTCTCGCTTGTCCAGCTTGAGATCGGCGATGTTGCGGCTGAGAATCACATTGTCGGGGCCTACGTCTTGGTGGCGGCAGATGCCGGACAGCGAGACGTCCCAGGCGTTTTCATTGATCCGAATCTGCCTGTGCCCTTCCAAAACCAAGTCGCCATTGGGACGAATGTCGGCGACGGTACAGGCGATGTTCAGGACCAACTGCTCTCGTGCTTCGACGTCGCCTTGCGCTCGGTAGACCTGTTGTAGCTGGCCCTGAACTGTTTGGTCACCGTCGCTTTGAGGTGCCGGCTTAATGGCTTTCAGGCCGATCAAGCCGACCCAATCCTTCAAAACGGCGTTGTACTGTGCCGTTCGTCTCTGTTGCACGCGACCTTCCTGCGTCATGCTGGCCAACTCATCCACTCGAATCGTGACCCGGTCATGGATCATGATTCTGCGCGGAAGGGTTGGCGGAATGTAGGTCCAGCTACCGCCATCCAACAAGATCGGTGGCTGGCCGGTAGGAGCTAGATCCCGCTCGAAGATACTCGAACTTTGCGCGACGACATTCCCTGCGCACACGATCACGATCACAGCCACGAGTGGTTGGATGATGTGGCGTCGGTGAGTTCGTGCTTGGTAACGAATCACTATTTCTTCTCCGTTAGCTGACTGGGATGCTGTGCCGTTGGACGAGGTGGATCGGCGGCAATGACGCCCGCCGCATAAACTTCGACTTGCTGCGACCCCGTGACATGGGTTGGGTACTTCTTGCGGTTCTCAAGGGATTCCACCATGACGATGTCACCGAGCGCACCATCTTCAGTCGCCCTGGCCGTCGTTGTGATCTGCACGCCCGCCGCACGAGCACGAACGCGAATCACTTCACCGCGTTTGATCAACAGCGGCTTGCGGAGTTGCGACAGGTTGATCATCTGCCCTTCATTGATGGCATACAGGAGTTCCATACCGACGACCGCGTGCCGCTCGGTTGCAATTTGAAGGCGTTGGGCCTTGGGATCGATTGGTTGCAGTTCGACATCCGCCTCGCGGATGATATCGCCTCGGTTTAACGCACGTCGGGTGACGACCACCATTTCCGTAGTCTCGACGATCGGCTTCACCAGACCTGCGGCGATTACAGCGGGCTCCTGACCCGCAGCGTAAATCCTCGTCGTTCGTGTGCCGGTGAACGATAGGTCTTTGAGATCGATTCCGTGGAGTACAAGTAACTCGATCAACTCGCGAACGTGCATCAACTTCGAGCGCTGCTGAGCGGGAGCTGGAAACAGCTCGACTCGCTTTAGCT
>CAUJKL010000916.1 GCA_963204995.1 Planctomycetota bacterium
TGATGGTCAGATTCGACAACCTCGCCCTACCCAATGGTAATTCTGAGTTATCGGTAGCCACTTCGCTCGCCTTCACCGAAGGTCCGGCGGTGCATGCCGATGGAACGGTCTACTTCTCAGATATCGAGAACAACCGCATCATGAAGCTGTCGCCCGATGGCACTCGTAGCGTGTTCCGCGAACCGAGTGGCCGGACGAACGGCAACACCTTCGATCAGCAAGGACGACTCTTGCATTGCGAAGGAGCCGAGTTCGGTCCTGGCGGTGGGCGACGAATCACGCGCACGAACCTCGAAACGGGCGGCTACGAAGTGTTGACAGATGGCTTTGACGGCGTTCGCTACAACGCACCGAACGATATCTGCGTCGATGGGCAAGGGCGAATCTACTTCACCGACCCTTGTTACGGTGATCGCACCCAGATGGAAATGGAAATCGAAGGGGTCTATCGCATCGATCTCGATGGCAGTGTGACTCGTATCCTTCAACAGCCAGACATCCAACGACCGAACGGCATTGCGGTGACGCAAGATTCAAAGCGTCTCTATTTGGTCGACAGTTGTCCGACGATCGGTGGCAATCGAAAGATCTGGGCGTTCGATCTCGATGAAGCCGGCAGTCCTTCCAATCAGCGTGTCGTGATCGATTTTGCACCGGGGCGAGGCGGCGATGGCATGCGGATCGACATGGCAGGCAACCTGTACATCGCTGCGGGAATTACGTCTCCTCGCGGACCGCACGAGACAGCGGATGTTGCACCCGGAATCTACGTGGTCACACCGGCAGGCGAGTTGAAGTCGCGAATTCCGATTCACGAGGACGTCCTCACCAACTTGGCGTTCGGTGGAACGGATGGTCGAACGATTTACATCACGGCGGGTAAGACACTGTTTACAACACGAGTCGCAATACCGGGTCAGGTGGCATATCCAACATGGACGTCGTGATTGCACAATGCGTTGCAGAGATGGCTGATGATGTGCGGCTCGTGAATCGTCACGGTGTGGTGAAGTCTGCGTGTATCCGACCAACTGCACCCTTTCCTCGTGCGGGAAGGGGCCGGGAGACCCGTCCTACGCAGCACTGTGTCACACTCTCATTGGCAATTCTGGGAAGCGGGCTAAGTACTCTGGATGCACACCTTCGAGCCAAACGTAGTCTTTGTGGATCTTCGCTGCTTTCATCTTCCAACCAATAAGCATCGAGAGTAATACTCCCAAGAAGACGACTGCCAAACTTATACAGAACAGTACCACAGCCATATCATTGGCACCGGCAGTAATCAGTCCGAAACAAGCTGCCCAAAGGGCGACGGCGAGTGCGACAGCGCCCAGCCAGATACGTCGTCGCATTTTCCAGCGGGCGACCCGCTTCGCACACACGGGAAGCAGGAGCTTAGCGCGATGGTTGATGAACGGGCTCGCAATTGCGCATACAAGTAATCCGACCGGAAATACTAGAACCAGCAGTATCGCACCAATCCAGACGAACGCGGGGTGAGTCCAAGCGAAAGGATGTTTTACCGTTGAGCCATTGGTTGGTTCATTCGTAAACAAACAAACATTCGGCAGGATTGCGTTCTTCGACACGACCAGGCACTTGCCGTCGCGCCAGATTTCCTGAGAAACAGCATGTTCGGAGAATTCCGCGTTGTAGACGCCGTTGTTAAGAATCTCCGTCACCGCGTAAGGATTGACCGTTATCGCACTCATTGTACACCCCCGACTTTCGTGACCAACGTGTTCCTTAGAAAACGTAGCTCACAAATACGAGTGGGGGGTGAGGTTAAGTAACGAACTCGGCCTACACCGATTCGTCAGCGATATAGTCTTCCAACTCGGCATCTTGGATTTCTTCAAACTCAAGCGCCGGCCAGCCCTTCTCTTTCGCGCCGCACACGGGACAACGCGGATAGGCACTCGCAGCTTTAACGCTGGGGTCGTCACTCACCTCAGCGACATCTTCCCAGACCAATTCGCACTCGTCACAGACTGCGCAGATCGCATCGCACTCGGGGCACGACCGGAATCGAAGCAGTCCTTGTTCGCAGAAATCACACTCGCAGATGTAGGGTGTCTCGTCCGTACTCATGACATCTCTTACTCTCGGGAAACTGTTATCTCGGGAATGCAGTAACGATATTCTTGGTGTCAGTTTCAAAAACAATAAAGACGCGGTCAAGAGGCGGATTGCCACGTTCTTTGCCGGTTTGGCCGCCAAGGTATCCGACTCGCCGGCGCATCCGCACCAGGTAGGAACTTCGGTCCCCTTCGACATCCGCCTTCAGCTTCGTTTTTTCCGCTAATTCCCACGCTTCGTCAATCACGGCAAAGGCCACGTCCTTGCCACCGTCAAAGACTCCGTGCGGCCCCTCACGATTCGGAATGTCTCGTGTGTGGCGCTCGATATGCTCGACGCGGTTCAGTCCTTCGGGGTCGTGCCCCTGGTAACGCAGCCCTGCGGGGCTCAGCCAGGCTTCCCGACCGACTTGCTTCAATTCGACGGTCTTGGGCGGCGCTCGGCCCGCCGTCGCTTCCAGTACGCGAATCTTTTCGGGGGTCGTCAGTTTGAGCTGCAATTTGCCATTGAATAGCGAGAGCTGGCCGGTGACCTCCACTTCTTTGCCTTCGTAGAGTTCTGCGGGCGTGCCGTCCTTGAATTTAGCAACATCGTCCTTGCCACAGAAGACGGAAATCTGCTTGCCGTAGAAGTTCAAAAACTGATGGCCGCTGGAAGATTTACCGGTCGAGTCGATCTTGCCGAACACCGTGACTTCCTGGCCCACGGACTCGCGTAACGCGACCGCGTTCGTCGCGTCGACGCGTTTGCGTTGGCTGTCGCCTTCCCAGCTAACGGCGAATCGAGCCAACAGGCCGATCACGACCAGCAAGAGCAGTACGACCGGATTGAATCGTTTCATGGCATTCCTCAAAGCATTGGCGGACGTGTCTGGCACCATCTTGCCATGCCTCGCATTTCGTATCAAGACTTCTCGTAGGCAATGGGAAACGGCGACGTGCCCATGTACGATCCAGGCGATCGGCGATACGGTTAATGGTTGCAGCTGCTGTAGAGTCGTCAGCCGCTCCGGCATGCCATATTTGGACTGCGGTGACTTGTCACCGCTTTCTTTCGCGGCGGAGCCGCTTTCCGTGCAGCATGACGAAAGTGAGGTGGCTGTGCCACAGACCCAAGCGGTGACAAGTCACCGCACCCCAAAAGTGCGTTTAAAATGAATCAGCCGTTTAACTTAGTCGCGACCACCGCGTTCGGCCTCGAAGCCGTCGTGAAACGCGAACTAGCCGCACTCGGCTATGAAGCTCGGATCGGCGATCCGGGGCGGATTCATTTTGCTGGCGACTTATCCGCCATCTGTCGAACGAACCTGTGGCTGAGGACGGCGGATCGCGTTCTCGTACAAGTAGCGAGTTTCGAGGCCGCTGATTTCGATGCCTTGTTCGATACGACGAAGTCACTGCCTTGGGCCGCTTGGATTCCCAAGGATGGTCAGTTCCCCGTGATGGGCCGCTCGCTGAAGTCCCAGTTGTCGAGCGTTCCGGCTTGTCAACGAGCGGTCAAGAAGGCGATCGTCGAGAGTTTACTCGCCGCTCACGGCGTCGAGACGTTGCCGGAAACGGGCGCGACCTACAAAGTCGAGATCGCGTTGCTGAACGATCAAGCGACATTGACCATCGACACGACGGGACCGAGCTTGCACAAACGCGGCTATCGCCTGCAAGCGGGAGAAGCTCCGCTGAAGGAGACATTGGCAGCAGCGATGGTCCAGTTGAGTTTCTGGAATCGCGAACGCCCGTTCCTCGATCCCTTTTGCGGCAGCGGCACGCTGCCGATCGAAGCCGCTTTGATCGGGCGGAATATCGCTCCCGGCATCGCGCGCAGCTTTCCCGCCGAAGAGTGGCCGCAGTTCGAAGTTCGGCTGTGGGACGACGCGCGGCAAGAGGCCAAGGACTTGATATTGCCTCCGTTTGAGGAACGACTCGTCGGAACCGACATCGATCAAGGAGCGCTCTATGCCGCGAGGCAGAACGCTGAACGAGCGGGCGTCTCGGAGCAAGTTCATTTCCAGCGTCGACCTTTCGACCAACTGGCAAGTCAGCGAAAGTATGGCTGCCTCGTCACGAACCCGCCCTACGGAGAGCGGCTCGGTGACCAGTGGGAGTGGCGCGAGCTGTACGAGTCGATTCCAGTCGTCTTGCGTACGCTGCCGACGTGGTCGCATTTCCTTATCACGGCGTATCCCGATTTCGAGTTGCTCATTCAACGCCAGGCCGATCGCCGACGCAAATTGTATAACGGCCGCATTGAGTGTACTTACTATCAATTCCACGGCCCGCGTCCGAACTCAGGTCACGACGCCGTACGTCCGCTGGAGACGGTGCCGGATGAGAACGATACTCCAGCGGAAGTTCCCGTCCCGCGTCCACGGCGGCCCGCGCCTACGCCTGTCTTTGGCGGCATCACCGACAAAGGTCGCGAGCAGGCGGAACTGTTCCGCAGTCGCCTGAAGAAACGGGCTCGGCATCTTCGTCGCTGGCCCACGAAGCAAGGCATCACCTGTTTCCGGATCTACGAACGCGACATCCCGGAGATCCCGCTCATCGTTGACCGCTATGAAGATCACTTGCACATCACCGAGTACGAACGTCCGCACGAGCGCGACCTGGGACAACACGCCGATTGGCTCGACCTGATGGTGCAAACGGCAGGCGAGGCGCTGGACGTCCCGTCGGAAAAAATCTTCTTCAAACGCCGCGAACGCCAACGCGGCGCGAAGCAGCACGAACATCTCGCGGGCGAACAATACGAAATCAAAGTCAACGAAGGAGGGCTTCAGTTCATTGTGAACTTGTCGGACTACGTCGACACGGGACTGTTCCTCGACCATCGCATCACGAGATCGATGCTCCGCGAAGAAGCTGCCGGAACCAGTTTTCTAAACTTGTTTGCCTATACGGGAGCATTTACCGTTTATGCCGCGAGCGGTGGAGCGACCCGTACAACAACCGTCGACTGGACACGCAGCTATCTCGATTGGGCTCAACGCAACATGGAGGCAAATGGCTTCGTTGGGCCAGCGCATCGCTATCTGCGAAACGATGCACGCGGCTTCTTGCGAGATCCTGTTTCAAACGAGCAGTACGACTTGGCGTTCGTCGATCCGCCCACGTTCTCGAACAGCAAGCGAACGGAAGAGGACTGGGACATCCAGCGCGATCACGTCGAACTTCTGACGGGCGTCGTCCGCCGGATGACGCCAGGCGGCATCATCTACTTCTCGACGAACTTTCGGCGATTCAAGTTCGACGAAGCCCGTCTCCCGGTCGCACAGATCCGCGAGATCAGCAAGCACACCGTCCCCGAGGACTTTCGCAACCAACGGATTCACCGTTGCTGGCGAATTGTTTGCACTAACTGAACAACATCCCGCAGTAGCCTACAACGCGGCTGGCGGAGGTGGCTGGGGCTGAGTCCGCGAAGCCCCGGATTACCATGAATTCCAATCAGCCGTGGCGTCGAAGACTCCGCCACAGCCACCCGCCGAGGACTTTCGCAACCAACGGATTCACCGCTGCTGGCGAATTGTTTGCACTAACTGAACAACATCCCGCAGTAGCCCACAACGCGGCTGGCGTCGCCACTGGTCTCGGCACTGGTCGTGTACCCGATGCGAGTTGCCTTGTTCAGGTTCCCCATCTCTTTGATCGCTTCCATGATCATGACGGCGGGCAGCACGCCACACATACTGATCTGATTGTCGATGCAAGTGGTCAGCAAATCCTCGGCATCCAGAGCTTCGATGGCTTTCATAGCCAGTTCATCCTTGCGGCGGTTTTCTTCCTCGGCTGCATAGTGATTCATGTCACTCGAAATGATCAACAACGGCATTTCCTCCAAGCCCTCTAGCACCTGGACTAAACCGCGAGCGAATTGGCGGCAACGATTCATATCGCCGCCGCCAATCGCAATCCCGACGACTTTGGCGTCTGGATTCAACTTGGCGATAAAGGGCAGTTCGACTTCGATACCGTGCTCGCCTTGGTGAGCGGCGGCGTCCATCTGCAATCCGGGAATCGCGTCGCAGAGCTTCTGAGCCAATTCACAATCCGACTTCAGTTCGGCACCGGGGATCGACCACGTCTCGTGCGGAGCCACGGCCCACTCGACACCTGCGCGTGTGTGTTTGGGCCCGATGATGATGACAGTGTTGGGGATCTTGATCTGAGAGAAGACTTCACCGGCGATCTTGCCGGAGTAAATCAGACCGGCGTGCGGCACCATGATGGCAGTGGCCTTCTTCTTGCGGCCCTTGGTGTCGCCCAAAAAGTCGTCGACCATTCTCGACAACTCATCGGCATCGGCAGGATAGAATCGACCTGCAACTGCCGCCGGACGCGTGTCGCCTCCAATTGCTGCCTGCGGTGCATTGCTGAAGCTCACCTTCGGATCGGTCGACTCAATCGTAAAGCTGAAGACGTTGGCCGCTTCCGGGTTGAAGACTTTTGCTTGCTTCTTGGCCTCCGCCAACAACTGTTCGGCAGACAGAGTCGGATCGAATACCCAGGCGGACTTCTCGCCTTCGATGATCATGATCCCGCGCGACTTGGGATCGACGCCGCGAAGATCCGGCTGGGCAACCGAACCGTGCATTGCCGGGTCGTACAGCACCGTGATTGCAATCGAGACGTTGGGACTGGGCAGTCGCACTTGTCCGCTCTTTAACGCATTCGCTGCGGCCTCGCAGAGGTTCATGCAACTCGACTGCAAGGGCATCCCCGGTCGCATCGCCATGCGGAAGAAGTTGATGCCGCCAGGCGAGTTCTCGGGTTTGATGGTCAAGGCGATTCCGTTCACGGTCCCTTCGGAGACGCCGTTAAGATAGTAGCTGGGCGTCGCACCTTGCGCGAGTGCGACGATATTGCGACCGCAATGAGCGGCTAGTTGCTGAAGTTCCTGGGCGCTGAGCAGAGGCCGCACGATGACGACGTCGGAAAGTGTCGAAGCATCGAACTTGCCGGGAATCGAACACGATTCAAACGTTTGAATCACCGCCGCGTCTTCTTTCCACGCCGTATCATGCAGCCCGGCCTTGCGGCAGACTTGGCGAAGGAACTCTTCGGCATCATAGCCTTGCTCGATTGCCACGCTCGGCAGCAACAGCCCACCGGCGTTGCCCATATTGATTTGCAAACCATGTCGGCCCGGCTCGACGGCCTGAATGCGGTCTTCGCCTTTCGCTTGAATCGGTTGAAAGCCATACAGCAACGAGACATCGACATCGAGATGCGGCAGCTCGGTGCGTGATATCGTAGGCAAGCGGGCATCTTCCGTTGCCGTTCGCATTGCGGACTGGGACAGAGCAGCGCCCAAGGGCATCGGTTTACCAAGTGCCCCGCAACAGGCTCGCAAGCGACCTTGTCGCTTCAAAGTCACGAAAGCGCCCATCACCGTCTTCTCCGCCGCACCGGCCAGCGTCGGATCTTCGACTCGACCCGGTCGCTTCATGATTGCCGCCGCCATGATCTCGCAAGCTGCGTGATGGATCAGCGATTTCTGCTCGTCGGTCAGCTTGGGGCGTTGTGCGTCGATGCGCGCGGCTTTGCCATCGGCGGGAGTTGTCGAAGTCATAGTCTTGGGCTCCTCTTCTCGTGCGGATTGTACGGGCGGAGTGTTGGTTTTAAGCGGAACGACCGCGTTGGTCTGAATGACAGGCAGCGGTCGAGCGAATTGCGACATTTGGACGGGTTGGCGACGACGGCCCCAGTTACCGGGTGCCTTCTCGAACACTCCTGCAATCTTCGCGCCACAATGTCCGCAGCTGTTCTGCTGGAGATGGTATTCGCCTAACTCATACCAATTGCGTTGAATCAATAAGCCCTTACAAGAAGGACAGTACGTGCTCTGATGAATGTCATCATTGACGTTTCCAACGTAGACAAAACGCAACCCTTGTTGCAGGGCAACCTCACGAGCGGCGATCAGCGTCTCGGGCGGTGTGTTGCCGCGATCCTGCATGCGAAAGTCGGGATGGAACGCCGTGAAGTGGACGGGAACCTCGTCGCCGACGTGCTGCAAGATCCAGTCACTCATCTCGCGGATCTCGTCCATCGAGTCGTTGGCTTTCGGAATGACGAGATTCGTTAACTCAAACCACACGTCGGTTTCTTTCTTCAACCATTCGATGGTTTCGAGCACCGGTTGCAAGTGCGAATAAGTGATCTTGTGATAGAACTCTTCCGTGAACGCCTTGAGGTCGACATTCGCGGCGTCCATGTATTCGTAGAACGGCGCGCGAGCCTGGGGCGAAATGTACGCAGCGGTGACGGCGACGTTCTTGATGCCCGCGGCCCGGCAGGCCTTGGCCGTATCGATTGCATACTCGGCCCACACGACGGGATCGTTGTACGTGTAAGCCACACTGCGGCAATCAAAATGAGCCGCTGCCTCGGCGATGGCTTCGGGACCAGCCAACTCGCTCAGTCGCTCGACCTCACGCGACTTCGAGATGTCCCAGTTCTGGCAAAACTTGCAACCTAAGTTGCATCCGGCCGTTCCGAACGACAGCACGCTCGTACCCGGCAGAAAGTGATTCAGTGGCTTCTTCTCGATCGGATCGATGCAGAAGCCCGTGCTGCGACCATAGGTCGTCAGCATCATCTCGCCGTCGACATTCTGTCGCACGAAACAGAAGCCGCGATCACCCGCTTTCAGATGGCACTCGCGAGGACAGAGATCGCATACGATCCGGCCTTCGGCGTTCTCGGCATCATGCCACCAGCCGCCCGGATAGAGGCCATCGGGCCGAAGACCGTTGGCGGGTGGTAAAACGATTCGTCGGGACATACCAATTCAATTCCCAAATCAGAATGACCAATGACCAACGCCCAATGACGAAAGCTTGGTCATTGGTCATTCGGACTTGGTCATTTCTTTTACCCCATCTCGTCTTCGGTGGAATCGTGTGGCGGCGGGGGAGGCGTTTGAGGTCGTTGTGCTTGTTGTTGCTGACGCACGCGTTCTTGGAACTGCTGACAGGTTGAAGTCAGCGATTCCAACAGCCGTGGAACCTGTGGAGCGGACAGGTACACGCGCGCCGAAACCGCTGAGTGCGGGAACAGGTTTGTCAAGAAGTCGAGCTTAAACTCGGAAGCCGTATGACCGATCATGACACCATTCGCGTACGCACCGCTGAGCAGCGAATCGGGAAGCTTCAACTCGTCGTACAACTCCTGGGCCGTTTGAGGCTTTGCAGGCTGCGGCGGCTTCGGCAACTCGGGAGGCTGGCCGAATCGATCGGTATACATTCCGAGGTTCTTCTTCAGGGCGTCGGCGAATTGTGGCAATGCACCGTGCGGCATCACGACTCGCGAGGCCACCAGCGGCGGTCCGCCGATGTTCTGCACGAAGTCGAGAATGAACTCGCTACCGCCGGTCATGATAATCACGCCAGTACTGAACGCTCCGCGGCTCACGCTTTCCGGTACGCGAGCCGTGACGTGCTGCATCTGAACCTGTTGTGAATTTCCATCGGATGGTGGCTGATTGTGCTGACTCATGGATAAAACCTGCTGCTCCCTGGTTTTTGTGACCGTTGCTGGTGTGCGACCAAGTTCGTACGGATGAACATCGCCGGCTGGGTGCCAGAATTCTTCTCATTCTACACGCAATGTAATTTTTGCAGAGTAACCAGTACGTTGAGAATCTGGTCCAAATAGAGGAAATACGCGGTCTTACGTGCGATTATTCGGCAAGTTACGATTAATCGGGGCTCGCGAAGGTTGCTCGACACACCAGTATTTTCAAATTCACCTGGTCGATTCCACTATGAAAAGCAGCTCACTAGCACGACCGCTCTGCTCGTCTCTCGTCTTCCTGGCTGTCTTGTGGTCGGAGATTTCGGCGGAAGATTGGCCGTGCTGGCGCGGTCCGAATCGCAACGGGATTTCCACCGAAACAGAACTTCTAGTCGACTGGCCGGCTGCCGGCCCACCGATCCTGTGGAAAGAGAACGTCGGCACTGGCTTCGCCTCGGTGGTGATTTCAGCGGGACGAGCTTTCACCATCGGCAACCGCGATAACACGGACACCGTCTATTGCCTCGATGCCGACACGGGCGAAGTGCGGTGGAAGCACTCGTACGAATCGCCGCTGAACGACAAGTTTTTTGAAGGCGGCCCGACTTCGACGCCCACGGTTGATGGAGATGTTGTTTATACGTTGAGCCAGGCCGGGGATCTGTTTTGCTTCGACGTGGCCAGCGGCGAAGTGCGTTGGTCGAAGAATATCGCCGAGGAAACGCAAGTCCGCGTGCCTGGTTGGGGGTTCGGCGGATCGCCGGTGGTTCACGGTGACATGTTGCTGTTGGCTGTCGGGGAAACCGGGACGGCCGTCGACAAACGAACCGGCGAGTTGCTCTGGTCCTCGGCCGACAAAGATGCTGGCTATGCGACTCCCTTGCTGCTTCAGCGACAGGACAAGTGGTTGGCGCTGATCGCGTCGGGTGGCTTCTATCACGCGATCGATCTCGCCACCGGCCAAGAGCAATGGCGATACAGGTGGCTGACGCGTTTTGGCTGCAACGCCGCAGATCCGATTCTTTCCGGCGACACGGTCTTCATTTCGTCGGGCTATAATCGCGGTTCGGCTCTACTGCGACTGACCGACGGCGATCCGGAAGAGATCTGGAAGAGCAAGGAGTATCAAAACCAATTTAGCTCCAGCATCTTGATCGATGGCTATTTGTACGGCATCGACGGCGATACGACGGGCGAGCGAAGATTCAAATGCGTGGAACTCGCAACGGGCAACATCCAGTGGTCGGAAGAGGGTTTGGGGAGCGGCGCGTTGATCGCTGCAGGCAGGCGCCTGATTATCCTGAGCGAAGCTGGCGAGTTAGTTTTGGCAGATGCTTCGCCGACCGAATTCAAACAACTCGCGAAGGCGTCTGTCTTAACGGGGAAATGCTGGACAGCCCCGGCATTAGCCAACGGACGGGTCTACTGCCGCAGCGCGGACGGCGACGTCGTATGCGTCGACCTGCGAAAGTAAGCAATGCTCACGAAATGACTTCCTCAATTGTTCCTGGTTTTACGGCAATTGGCCTTCGGAGTGTCGCGAAACGAGAAAGTTATTTCGTGAGCGTTGCTACTTCGGTTAGATCTTCGTACGAGTACGATCAACTTGCGGTTTGTATTCAACAGTCGTTTCCGTCTTGGGCCCGAAGGGTCCGCACAGCCACTGCCGGGTGCCGTAAGGCCCCGGATCGATTGCCTAGTGCGTATCGAAGCCCTGAAAGAGCGACACATTTAGTATCGCGACTCCCAGATATATCGAGGGTCATGTTCAACATCGAGGCGAAAACTTCGTTGCGATGTCCAGCGGAGAGATAGAGCTTGCAATTCTTTGTGCTGAACACGATATGTTAGAGGATCTGTTGATGACTTCCTGCCATGGTGTTGGTCGTCGCTGTGTCGCCCTTTCAGGGCTTGGGGAGTAGATTTCCGATCAGTCGACCGGGGCCTTAC
>CAUJKL010000917.1 GCA_963204995.1 Planctomycetota bacterium
CCACTTCACTGAACAGTCTTCGTCGATGATACCGATGCTAAACTCGCGACGGCCATGAACCTTGTCGACCACATCGTTGACAGTCCCTAGTTGAATTTCCGTGCCGTTCAACTGTAGCCGAATGGACCATTCGTGGTCGAAGATCGTTTGGTGCAACAAGACCATTGCCTGCAACACGGTAGACTTGCCAGTAGCGTTCGTGCCGGAAAGCAAAGTCAACGGCTCAAGCGGGAGTTTCAGCAACTTGAAGCACTTAAACAGTTCTAACTCGATTCTAGAAATCACCGAACACCTCCTTAAACATCTTGCCGGCCATCTTGAATCGCTTCTGTACTTTGTTCGTGCTATTCGGGCTGTATGTGATGGCGTCGTTGAACTCCTTGTCCTCCAGTAGCGGATAGAAAGCGTCACGGAATTCAACCTCCCTTTCCAACACCAATTCGTTGGGATAGTGCGCCAATCCACTCGACATAACGTCCCACAATGATGCGTTGACAACGCTTCGGCTTGGCTGATTAGGCGTATGCTTGCGAAACGCGTGCCTCCCAAAGAGATCAACGTTGTTTTTCAACCCAAGCCGAAACTGGCGTGCCAGGTTTGCCAACTTGTCCTTGTCCATTTCATTCATGCGTTCGAGCGCGCGCGCCAGGAAGTCATCCATGTCACCTTTCGTGTACTTCTCGACTCCCATAAGAAAGAAGCCGCAAAACCGGTTGATGAACTCTCGGTCCCGCATCTTCTTGGCATCGAGGCTGCCTCCGGTTGCTTCCAAAAACAGCTCGGTCGTCGCTTCGTCCTTTAACCAACGAGTCGCCTGCCCCATGTAGAGGCAGTTTCGCATTTGTTGCCGTGTGAGAAGTTCGCCGCTGTTAACCCGTTCAAAAATGTCGAGCTTGGCTCTCTCAGGAACCTTTGAGTCGATGATGTATAGCTCCAAATTGCAGTCCTCAATGCGGTTCTGAAGTTTCGGTGACAATCCCTCGAATTTCTTCTTATGAAGACTTTCCTGGTGAGGCAGCTTGAGCCGGAACTTGTTCTCCAGGAAATTGCGGAACGTGGAAAGACGCTGGAGTCCGTCCACGACAATCGTCCGTCCTTGGGAGTCTTCGGCTAAGTAAAACACTGGCAAGGGGATCCGCATCACAACGGATTCAATCAACTTACTCTGTTTCTCGGGTGCCCAGACAAAGTCTCGCTGAAAGTCTGGGTTCAGCACAAAGCCGCCCGTGCCGATACGACGGACCACGTCGAACACCGTTCTCGTTTCCTTTCGGATGAGCAGGGTGTCGATCGGGTAATCGCCAAGACCACTATCCTCGGCGTCGTCCAGCCCCTCAATCTGCTCTTCTTGTAGCCGAACGGGCGGCTCTGGTCGAAGCGGCGCTTTCTTTACGATTTTTCTTGCCATGCTGTTGTCTTTCGGCTGGGCCGCTAGTCCTCGGCTGACTCTTGGAACAGCTTCTGCTGTCCACGTGAGGATTTCGCTGCTGTGTTTTTCGTCTTTGATTTCTTTCCGTCAACCTCTGAGCGCTTCAATGTCATCGCGCCCGTCAGGAGTTCTTCATTGTGGCGTTGTTCGTTGCGTTCGAGGAGGCGGGCGAGGACTTCGTCGCGGAACTCGTCAGGCCAGCGGAGACGCCAAGGCTTTCTATTGTGGCTGAGCCGGGTGCCTGGTAGCTGGTTGCCGGATTCTACTTCTCTTGCAATTAGCAACTGACTATTAGCGTCATCTTCCTCCAGCAGCGACCGATCCACGGGGTCGCGACGCCCGTGGACAATCGCACGCACCGCAGGATCGACCATGTGACTCTGGCTGTCAATCATCAAATAACACCTCACAGTGAAAAGTCCGCCCACACCGCGCCGTGGTCTGAGGCGGCGTTGGTCCAGTGGGTTACGGTGTCGAATTGAGTTTCGTCGTCAATGTTTGGATTACCGGACGTCAGGTTCTTGAGGTCGTGCATGCCTCGGCGTTCGATGCCCGCCTTGATGAAGTTGTCTTTCAGCGGTTTAGAGACCAGCACGTAGTCGATCTGCTCGAAGCTGTTGTAGTGATAGGTCCAGCGTTTGTTTGGCTGACCCGGATACTGCAACTCCAGGACATCGAACAGATTTGGAACGTCCATTAGCGGTTTCAGCGGCGCGCTGTTGGGGGTGTCGTTCATGTCTCCTGCGACCACCACCCAGTCGCTGCTCAGGTCGTAATCCTGGAGGATCTTGGCAATCGCTTCGGCCTGCTTCTTTCTTCGCGCATTGGAGGTGGCTTGAACACCATAGCCTTTACTCTTCAGGTGATTGCACAGCACGTACAGGTTCTGGCCGTTGGGCAGTTTGACTTCATACTCGGGACAATCGCGGCTGAAGGTCTTACTGTTGCCAGTGCCATCGAACATGTGAGTCCAGATTCCACCCAGCGGGAACTTGCTGTACAAGCCAACGTCGATGCCGCGTTGGTCGTTGCCATCGAGCAGCATCTCGTAGCGATACGTTGACGACAGCAGGTCTGTATCGAAGCTCTTGAGCCCCGGTCGATTGTCGGCTTCGACAATGCAGGCGACGTCCGCTTTGACCTTCTTGATCACCTTGGCCGTGTTCTCGCGGCCGATCTCATTGAATTTGGCCTTCTTAAACTCGACGGTTCCGTCCCAGTCGCCCGACCCGCTGGCTTTCACTCCCGTGATCGCCCAACCGCTCTTCTTCCAGAGCTTGCCTCGGTCTTCTCGGATGTTAATGAACTCCTTCAGCGGTGGTTCGTTGTTAGCTGGCGTGCCTGTGTTGAATTCCTTTAACAGTTTGGTCTTGTCGGCGGCGGTGTAGCTGGTCTTCTTCAGGATCTTGCGAAATTCACCAATTCGCTTGAGGATCGCGTCACCGACCGACTTGTCTTGAAAGTTAAAAACTTTGGGACGCTCAAACAGATTCTCGACATTAAAGCTCGCAACTCGAAACTGTGTCTGTGGCATGGTTCTGCTCCTAACCTAAAAAAGTTCTTTGGTTTGAGACTGCCTCTTCTTCCGCTTCGTAGACTTGGCCTTTGGTGCGTCTGCTTCCGACGTGCCTGCGTTGCCCGATCCGGCGAGGAGTTCTTCTTGGTAGCGTTGTTCGTTGAGTTCGAGGAGGCGGGCGAGGACTTCGTCGCGGAAGTCGTCGGGCCAGCGGTAACGCCAGGGCTTTTTCTTTTTGGACTTCTTCTTGCCGGCGGGTTCGTCGTCGTCCTCTTCCTCGTAGTCGAGCAGGAACTCGCAGCGGGCGGTTTGGGCGAGGTCGTCCCAGCCGTAAGCCTCCAGCACCGCTCGATCCATCGCCGCGTGAAGCTCACGCAGATGCAAGATCTCCGACGACTGCTCGTGCGGGTCGTGGAAGCGGTTGTAGGTCTTCGTGAGACCTTGTTGCGCATCGTTCAATATCGTCGCACGCTGTGAGTAGTACGTTTCGCCAGCATCGGCTTGGTCATCCGTATCCGTCGGGTCGGGAAACGGGAAGGTCTCAAAGCAGTCAGACGGCGTGTAATTCAAGTCGTCCTTGAGAGTCGAGCTGAACAACCGCATCCAACATTCGTGTATTCGAGATTGGAGCGTACAAAACCACGCGATCGAGTCGGACGCGAAAACCACCACCTTTTCGCTGAAGACGGTTGAGGTGGGGAGAAACACAAACCCCGCAGTCTTGCTGACGCGAGCAATTGCAAGTACGCGTTCGCGATCTCCACAAAACGCTCGCAATTCGGTTGTCGAACCCGCGAACCGCCACCAATGTTTCTTCCAGCCTTTGTTCTTCTGAGCTTCTCTCTGTGGCCGGACCTTGTCTTCGACAATCGACATGAGCTGTGGCCACTGAGTTCTGGCTTCCTCTTCTTCCGCATCGCCAAAGTCAATTATGAAGCGATCCGAGTTTTGACGTGGATGCCGATTGATGTCTTCGCCACCAACAAACGGATGCACGGCCGAATGGAGTCCGGGATGGGATGTGAGCAACCGCCGCATTTCTGAAACCGGCGTGGCATCCAGAATATCGTCATCAAATAGAAACCCGACGCCGAGAACCTTGACGCCAAGTCTCGCCTTGCCCTTGTTGACAATCAGTCGATGAGGATCGTCATCCGAGCCGGCAGTAAACAAGAACGCTGTAAGCTTCTCCGTTTCTCGGCCATCCAGCTTGCGTTTAACTTGAGTTGTTCCACGTTGAATGTGGACGATGCTGACAACGACGGCAGCATCTCCCGGCCAGTAAAGACGCCGCGTCGCGTTGAATATGGTTCCCCCGCTCTTGCAAATCCATCTGAGTCCAGAACGCCGCGTGTCGCCTTGTGCGATCGAATTTGTTGCTACCAATCCCAGGGCACCGCCTTTGGCGAGCATCGTGAAGACGCGGCGGAAAAAATGTGCGACCAGATCGCCATTTCCGTGCGCGTCCGCGTGCTGAACTAGCAACCAGTAATTGTAAGCGACTCCGAAAGCAACACTTATTTTCATTCCTCCGAGAAACGGCGGATTTCCGACGAACCCATCGAAGCCTGCAATCTCGCGCGAAAATACTTCGGGAAACTCAATCTCCCAATGAAACGGCGGAAGCGGATGCTCGCCGCTTCTGAGGCTTGCGGCGGCTGCGGCGAGCTTGCTGCGTAAGCTAGTTGTTAGTTGCTGGTTGCTAGTTGCTAGACTCGAAACGTACTCGCTGACGATGCCGTACAACTCGTCGACGTTGTCTTCTCGCTCTTTCTTTTTCGTGCCATCGAAAAAAGCGCTGACGCAGGCGTCGGCGATCATCCGCACCATGTCCAGTTGCTCGTCGGCCACGGCCAGCCGCTGCTCCTGATCGCGGTACGGCACATCCTCGCGGGCATTAAGAATCTTGGCGCGGGCTTCGGTGGCTCGGTCGAGCCGACGCTGGATCAGGTCTTCGCCAAACTGTTTTTGCTTTTTCGGTTCCCAGTGGAAGCCGATGATCTGGCGGCGGGTGAGGCCGACCAGCGAATCGCCGTGACGCAGCGCATGGTCGAGGAACGTGAACGCGTGGTCTTTGGCCAGCGTCACCAGCCACAGCGATAGCTTGGCCAGATCGACCGCCATGTCGTTCTTGTCGACACCATACAAACAGCGCTGTGCAACCAAACGGCGGGCGTACAATAGCTCGTCTTCATCAGGCGGAATGTCGGGAAACCCCTCACCCCCGGCCCCTCTCCCCTGCGAAGGGGCGAGGGAGGGATTCTTGTAGTGGGCGTACCACGACTTCACGAGTTCATCGCCCAACTGACGACATGTTTCCACCAGAAACGCGCCGCTTCCCATCGCAGGATCACAGATTTTGAGCTCCAGAATTTGTGCGGGGTGGGGCGTTTGTTTCTCGGCAGCGGCTTGTGCTTGCTTCAGGCGTTTTTGGAGTTGGCGGAGCTCAGCGGCTAG